>NZ_JBCGFB010000072.1:0-30543 GCF_038752175.1 Nocardia sp. No.11
GATGCCCTGCGCGGCGCGCGCGGCCACCAGCTGCCACGGCGCCTGCGCGAGCCCGCCCGCCAGCGAGGCGATGCCGAAGGCGACCAGCCCCGCCGTGAACAGTCGGCGGCGGCCGTACAGATCGCTCGCCTTGCCGCCGAGCAGGAGGAAGCCGCCGAAGGTCAGGGCGTAGATGTGCACCACCCAGGCCAGGTCCAGTGGGGCGAAGCCGAGCGCGTCCCCGATGGCGGGCAGCGCGACGTTCATCACGGCCATGTCGAGGGCGACCATGAACTGCGCGACGCCCACGGCGGTGAGTACGGCGCGGGGATGCGGCGGCGACGAGTTTTTATACATGTATAAAAACTAACCGCACCGGCGGCCCCGTGTCCATACCCCCGCCGTCGGATGGGTCAAGATGGACCCATGCCGACACCGTCCTCGCAGCCCGCACGTACCGGCAGACCGGCGCGCCTGACCCGTGGCGACATCGTCGCCGCCGCGCACGCGGTGATCGAGACCGACGGCGTCGAGAAACTGACCATGCGCAGGCTCGCCGGTGCGCTGGAGTGCACCCCGATGGCCCTCTACCACCACGTCCGCGACAAGGACGAGCTGCTGCGCCTGCTCCTCGACGACTACGCCGACGGCATCACCTGGCCCGCGCTGCCCGACGATCCCCGGCAGCGGATCCTGGTGGCCGCCACCGCGATGTACGACGCGCTCGCGGCGCACGCCTGGATCGTGGAGGTGCTGGTGAACGGCGATCTGTTCGGCCGCTCGGCCCTGTGGGTACCCGAGACGATCATCGACGCCGCCATCGCCGCGGGGCTGAACATCGACCGCGCGGTGGCCGCCTACCGCGCCATCTGGCACTACACCGCGGGCGATCTGATCGTCACCGGCCGCTCGGCCCGCCGCGCCGCGCAGGGCCCCACCTATCGCGCCGAGGTCTTCGCGAACCTCGACCCCGACGCGATGCCGCGACTGGCCGAAGTCGGTTCCCGCTGGACCGAATTCGACGCCGTGAGCACCTACGCGACCGGGCTGGACGCGCTGGTCACCGGCCTGCTGGCCGAGGCCGATCGCGACTGAGGGGCGCGCCTAGCCGAGCGCGGACAGCACCTCGGGCAGCTTGTCGGCGTGCACGACCGCCAGGCGCTGGGTCGCACGGGTCAGCGCCACGTAGAGGTCGTTGAGCCCGCGCGGCGACTCGTCCAGGATCGCCTGTGGTTCCACCAGATACACCCGGTCGAACTCGAGACCCTTGGCATCGTGCACGGTCAGAACCTGCACCGATTCCCCGGCCAGCGTGGACAGCTCGGGGACGAGCGCGGCCGGCGCGAGGACCGCGCTGGTGCCGGGACCGTGCTCGGCCTCGAGCAGCCGCGCCACCTCGCCGGCCAGCTCGGCGGGCCGAACCCGGTAGGCACGGGGCGGATTGCCGGTCTCGCGGACCGAACGCGGCACCCGCACGCCGGGGTCGATCGCGGCCAGCACATCGGCGGCCACGGCCATGATCTCGGCGGGGGTGCGGTAGTTGACGGTCAGCTCGGTGAGCTTCCAGCGTTGCGCCACATACGGTTCCAGCACCCGCTGCCACGACGACGCGCCCGCCGGATCGCCGGTCTGGGCGACGTCGCCGACCACGGTGATCCACCGGTTCGGAATGCGCCGCATCACCATGCGCCAGGCCATCTGCGACAGTTCCTGCGCCTCGTCGACGATCACGTGACCGTAGGTCCAGGTGCGGTCGCCCGCCGCGCGCTCGGCGGTGGTCTGCCGGTTGCCGAACTCCTGGCGCTGGGCCAGCTGGGAGGCGTCGATGAGGTCGTAGGCCATGAGGATCTCGGGGTCGAGTTCGTCCTCGATGTCCTGGGGCGCGGAGCCGGTGAGGATGTCGAGGGCGTCCTGCGCCTCGGCCAGCTGGGCGCGCCAGCGGCGGCGGGCGCGTTCGCGTTCCTCGGTGTCGTCCACGCCGAGCAGCTCGGCGAGTTCGTCGAGCAGCGGGGCGTCGGCGGCGCCGAACGTGCCGTCGTCGTTGCGGACCAGCTCGGCCCGGTCCTCGGCGCTGAGAGTCTTGGCGGCGCGGTCGAGCCGGGCCGGGTCGGCCAGCAGGTCGGCCAGCACCTCCTGCGGGGACAGGATCGGCCAGAGCGCGCTGATCGCGGCCTGGACCTGCGGGTCGGCGCGCATCTCGTCGCCGATCTCGGTGAGGTCGGCCGAGCTGAGCAGGCTGGTCCCGCCGGACAGGTCGGCGCCCATCGTCGCGGCCAGCTGATCGGTGAGCGCGTCGATCACCGAGGACGCGAAGATCGGCCTGGCCAGGTTGTGCGGGCGGCGCGAGGACCTGGCCCGGCCCCTGGCCTTGGTCGCGATCTTGCGATCCAGCGTCACCGGATAGCCGTCGAAGGTGAGTCGTACGGGTTCGGCCGGCACCTCCTGGCGATCGCGCACCGCCTGCTTGAGCACCTCGAGCATGTCGAGGGAGCCCTTGATCTCGCCGGCGCGCAGGGTGTCCTCGCGCACGGCCTTCACCCCGGGATACAGGTCGCCGATGGTCGACAGCAGCACGCCGGTCTCACCGAGCGAGGGCAGCACCTGGCCGATGTAGTCGAGGAAGGTCGCGTTCGGGCCGATGATCAGCACGCCGCTCTTGGCCAGCTGCTGCCGGTAGGTGTAGAGCAAGTAGGCGGCGCGGTGCAGCGCGACCGCGGTCTTGCCGGTACCCGGCCCGCCCTGGACCACCAGCACGCTCTTGTGCTCGGAGCGGATGATCGCGTCCTGCTCGCTCTGGATGGTCTCGACGATGTCGTTCATGTGGCCGGTGCGAGCGGCGTTGAGCGCCGACAGCAGCGCGCTCTCGCCGCCGACCCCGTCGTCGGTGCCGACCGCGCCGTCGCGCTCGGCGGCCCGCAGGTCCAGGTACTCGTCGGTGATCGCGGTGACCGCCCGGTTGCGCGAGCGGATGTGCCTGCGCCGGACCACGTCCTCGGGATTGGCGGTGGTCGCCAGGTAGAACGGGCGGGCCAGGGGAGCGCGCCAGTCCAGCAGCAGCGGCTCGTAGTCGTTGTCCTCGTCGAGGATGCCGAGCCTGCCGATGTAGCGGGCCTCGGGCTCGTCGCCGTCCAGATCGATCCGGCCGAAGCACAGACCGTGCTCGGCGGCGTCGTATTTGGCCAGGTCCTCGCTGTAGAGCTGGGTGAACGACTCGCGCTCACTGCGTGCCTGCGGGGTGCCGCCGGACTCCAGCAGCACGGTCTTGAGCCGGTTCTGCGCGTAGTCGCGCATGCCGTCGAGCCGGTCGTAGAGCACCGAGAGGTACTGCTGTTCCGCGGCGCGATCATCGGCGAGGCGGTCGGGCAAAACAGGACTCCTTTGTCACCGGCGAGAACAGAGTTGTCGAGTCTACTCGGCGAACAGATCGCCACCGACGATCGGCGTGAAGTGCTCGACCACGGGAAACGGGTCGTAGAAGTGGTGCAACAGCGCCCGCCAGCGTTGATATTCCGGCGATCCGCGGAAACCCGCGGTGTGGTCGGTCAGCCGTTCCCAGCGCACCAGCAGCAGATAGCTGTCCGGACGTTCGACGCACCGCGACAGCGACAACCCACCGAAACCCGGCATCGACGCGATGATCGGCGCGGCCTCGGCGAACGCGGCCTCGAAGTCCTCGGCCAGACCTGCGCGAACGGGCAGCACCGCGTGTTCGATGATCACGCCGACCAGTCTGTCAGGAGGCGTGAGTGTTGTTCGATCGACGATTCTGACCGAGACCGAGGTCACGATGACCCGACGGCTTGTCGCGGTACATCGCCAGGTCGGCGTCGTGCAGGACGGCCTCCGGGGTGCGGTGTTCGTGCGGTCCGAGCTCGGTGATGCCGATCGAGGCGCTCACCTCCAGCCGGTGCCCGCGGGCGATGATCGGCTCGGCCATCGTGGTGCGCAACCGCTCGATCAGACCGGGCAGATCGGTGCTGTGCGGATGCCCGGCGAGCAGGACCAGGAACTCGTCGCCGCCGAGCCTGCCCACCAGGTCCTCGGCCCGCAGCGCGCGCTGCAACCGCTGGGCGACGATCTGCAGCACCGTGTCGCCGATCGCATGACCGAGGGTGTCGTTGATCGCCTTGAACCCGTCGAGATCGATGAACAGCACCGTGGTGACCAGGCTGCCGCCCTCGTCGGCCAGCGCGGCCGAGAGCTGGGACAGGATCAGCGAGCGGTTGGCCAGCCCGGTCAGCGCGTCGTGGGTGGCCTGGTACTCGAGCTGGCGCCTACTGGCCCGGAACTCGGTGATGTCGGCGAAGGAGGACACTCCCGAGGAGTGCGGGGTGTCGGGGTTGAGCAGCCGGCAGTTGCACGACAGCCACACCTGCTGCCCGTCGGTGCGCTCCACGCCGAAGATGAACTGGGTGACGGCCTCGCCGGTCGCCAGGGTGTGCGCCATCGGATGCCGGTTCGTCGGCATCGGCTGCCCGTTGCGGTCGATCAGGCGCAGCGGCAGTTCGTCGATGGCGTGCCCGATCACCGGTGTCGCGTCGTCGATGCCGAGGATCCGCCTGCCCGCCGGATTGATCGACTCGACGCGTCCGCGCGGATCGACGACGAGCACGCCCTCCTCCAGCTGCGAGACCACGGTGGTGAAGTGCGCCTCCGCCCGGCGTGCCGAGGCCTCCGCGGCCCGCTGCGCGGTCAGGTCGTGCACGACCACCTGGTAGGCCAGCGCGTCCTGCCACGCTGTGAGAACCGACACGGTCTGCACCGGCACCGTCCGGCCGTCGAAGCGCACCAGGTCCATCTCGGTGGGCGGGGACGCGGCGCCCTCGGCGGTGAGCTGGTCGATCCGGTCGAGCATCGCCGGGATCGACTCGGGATGCACGAACCGGGTGATGGGCAATCCGAGCAGGTCGTCGGGGGTGCGGGCGCCGAGCAGCCGGACCATCGCGGGATTGGCGAAGACCACGATTCCCGCCTCGTGCACGCAGATCGCGTCGGGCGTGTGTTCGACGAGCGAGCGGTATCGCTGGGCGAGCTGTTCGGCGCTCGCCGCGTCGGTATTGGTTTCTCCCACTGCGATACCCCCGATCTCGACCTGGTCTGGCGACGGCGAACAGGACTATTGTGGGGACCCTCGATGAGATCCGCGAGGAGCGATGTGAAACCGGACGTGCGTCCCGGCGGCATGGTCCACCGCCCCGATTCTATGTCGATCGCGGGCATCGGTGTCGTCTCCGCCTTCGGCTGGGGCCGTGAGCAGCTGTGGCAGGGAGTTCTGGGGGGTAAACCGTCGGCCCGGCTGTACCCCGGATACGGTCCCGAGCGGGACCAGCACGCCTGGGTCGGCCGGATTCCCGACGGGGGTGATCTCGCCCACGGAGCCGGTCTGTTCGGGCGCGCCGTGCACGCGGCGGCCGCCGAGGCCGTCGCCGACGCCGAAGCGCGCGGGTGGCGCGCGGCGGGGCGCACGGTCGGTCTCGTGCACGGATTCACCCTCGGTGACGTCGCCGACTGGCGCGAGTTCTATCTCACCGACCACGGCCACCGGCGCTCGCGCGACTACCTGCGGATGCTGCCCTCGACCCCGATCTCGGTGATCATGCAGGAATTCGGTTTCCACGGCCCCGCGATGAACGTCTCGGCGGCCTGCAGCACCGGCGCGGCGGCGCTGCTCACCGCGAAGATGTGGCGCGAGGCCGGCCTGGTCGACGACGTGCTGTGCGTCGCCACCGACCTCTCGGCGACGCCGGAGATGCTCGAACACTTCGTCCGGCTCGGCGCCGCGGTCGGCCACGCCGACCCGTTCACCGCGTGCCGGCCGTTGCAGGAGGGATCGATCGGTTTCACCATGGCCGAGGCGTCGGTCGCGCTGCTGCTCACCGATGCCGTCGACGCCCCGTACGCCCGGGTCCTCGGCGGCGCGATGACCAACGACGCGTTCCACGTCGTCTCCGTCGACCCCGACCACACCCAGCTGATCGACTGCACCGAGCGCGCGCTGACCGCGTCCGGGGTCACGGCGACCGATGTGGCCTACGTCAACGTCCACGGCACCGGCACCGGCCAGTGCGACGCCGCCGAACGCCACGTGCTGACCTCCGTGTTCGCCGACCGCCCCGCGATCACCGCGCTCAAACCGCTCACCGGGCACTGCCAGGGCGCGGCCGCCGCCGTCGAGGTCGCCACCATCGCGCTGTCCTATGAACGCGGCATCGCGGCCTCGGCGCCGATCGTGGCGCCCGCGCACCCGCGGCTGCTGGACGGCCCGGCCCCGATGACCGACGGTCCGACGGTGAAACTGTCGATGGGGATGGGCGGCAACAACGCCGCCGTCGTGCTCGGACCGGCCTGAGCGGTCGCGCTCAGTCGCTCTCGCCCGCCTCCGGGCCGCCTGCCAGCGCGTAGCCGCCGGTGGTCGGTGCGTCCTGCGGCAGCGGGACCGCCCAGCGCAGCTGGGTACCCGGCATCTCGGGGTGGTTGCCGTCGGCGTCCGGGCGCTTGGCGGGCCCGATCTCGAAGTGCCCGCTCGCCTCCTGCGCGCGCTGCTCGAGATTGCGCAGCCCGCTGCGGATGACGTGGTTGGGGATGCCCCAGCCGTTGTCGGTGACGGTGATCGTCAGGTCGTCGGCCACGTCGATGACGATCGCGACGGTGTCGGCGCCGGAATGGCGGACCGCGTTGCTCACCGCCTCGCGCACCACCGCCTCGGCGTGATCGGCCAGCTGCGGGTCCAGGACCGACAGTGGACCCGACACCTGGATGGTGGCCCGCAACGCGATGTCGGCGGTCTGGCGCCGGATCGCCACCTCGAGCCGCTGCTGCAGGCCCGCGCTGTGGTCGGGGCCGCTGGCGTGCAGGTCGAAGATGGAGGTCCTGATCTCCTGCACGACTTCCTGCAGGTCCATGATCACCGTCGAAAGACGTTGCCGCACTTCGGGAACCACTGCCTTGGGCAGGGTGGCCTGCACGGTCAGGCCGATGGCGAACAGTCGCTGGATCACGTGGTCGTGCAGGTCGCGGGCGATGCGGTCGCGGTCGGCGACGATGTCGAGTTCGCGCATCCGGCGCTGCGCGTCGGCCAGCCGGACCGCCAGCGCGGCCTGATCGCAGAAGGCCGCGGTCAGTTCCAGCATCTCGTCGGAATAGGGGGCGAAGCCGGGCGGGCGGATCGTCACCAGCACCCCGAGCGTGGCATCGGGGGTGCACAGGGGCAGCACGAGTGCCGGTCCGGCGCCCGGTAATTCGGCGCCGGGGAACTCGACGCCCAGGGTCACCGTCGAGACGTCGTCGAAGCGCAGCGGCGTGCGCCTGCTGAACGCGTCGCCCAGGGCGGTGCCGGCAATCGGGACGGTCTGCCAGTCCTGCCCGGCGTCGGGTCCGGTCCACTGGGTGATCACCAATTCCGAGATCTCGCCGGGTAGTTCGTCCGGCACCGGCACCGAGGCCAGGAATGCCTGATGCGAGCCGGTGAGGCCCCGGGCGTGGTCGACGACATGCGCCAGCACGCGGTCGGATTCGGTGCCGGCGAGGAACTCGGTGGCGATGTCGCGGGTCGCTTCGATCCAGGCCTGCCGGGTCCGCGCCTGTTCGTAGAGCCGGGCGTTGTCGACCGCGATGCCCGCCGCGGCCGCCAGCGCCAGCACCAGGACCTCGTCCTCCTCGGTGAACGGCTGGCCGTCGGACTTCTCGGTCAGATAGAGACTGCCGAAGACCTCGTCCCGGATACGCACCGGCACACCGAGAAACGTGTGCATCGGCGGATGACCCGCCGGGAAGCCGATCGAGGAGGAATGTTCGGTGAGATCGTCCAGGCGCAGTGGCGCCTTCTCGGCGAACACCGCGCCGAGCACGCCGTGGCCCGCGGGTAATCGCCCGATCCGGTCCCGGATCTGGTCCGGCATGCCCTCGTCGATGAACTGCGAGACCTGCTGGTCGTGGCCGCGGACCGCGAGCGCGCCGTAGCGGGCGTCGACCAGGTTCATCGCGGTGCGCACGATCGTGCGCAGGGTCTCGTCGAGATCCAGGCCCGCGGTGACCGTCAACATGGCCTCGACCAGGCCGTCCATCCGGTCGCGGGAACCGATCATCACCTCGACGCGATCGGCCACCTCGCCGAGCAGTGCGCGCAATCGCTGCTGGGAGACCGTCCGGCCCACCGAATAGCGGCCACCCCGACCGTCATTCGTCATCGCCGTATCCGTTCGCCGCGCCACCCCAACCGTCGAACGCAAAGTCTAGTCCGCAAGGTGGGGACTTTCGGCCCTTCACCCACAAGGGCCCCCATGGTGGCATAGGGCACCGGGAAAAGGGATCGAGAAGTGGGGCAAGAGATGAATTCGTTGTCGACTACCCAGCACTGGACGACCGCCGCGGACCCGGAGCTCGCGGTGACCACCTGCGGCGAGGTACCACCCCAGGACGTCACCCGCGCTGTCCGCGCCATCACCCGCGTGATGCGCAGGCATCACCTCGACAGTCCGGCCCGCGTGCGCGTCACCGCGCCGCAGGGTTCCGACGAGCCGACGCTGGTGCAGGCCAACATCCGAACCAACGACACGCTCACGCGCGTGCAGGTCACCGGTCCCGGCGGCTTCGCCGTCACCTTCGCCGCCGAGCGGCTGGATCGTCAGCTGGCCCGGCGCGCGGGCAAGGAATCCCGCGGCGCGTGGCCGGATCCGGCCCGGCGCCCGCTGGCTCAGATCACCGAGACCCGTCCGATCATCCGCCGCAAGGACTGTGCGCTGATGACGGGCACGCCGCTGGAAGCCAGCACCGTGCTGGACGCGATGGATTACGACGCCTACCTGTTCACCGACGCCCAGACGGGCGAGGACGCGATCGTCACCTGGGCCGATCCGCACGGCGTCAGCCTGGCCAGGCAGCGGCACACGGCCGCGGCGGGGGAGTCGGCCGAGCTGCCGCTGACCGCCAGCGCCATGCCGGTCCGCGTCGTCCAGGACGCCGCGCCGGTCTACGCCGAGGACGAAGCCTCCGACGTGCTGTGCACCGGCGGCCTACCGTATCTGTTCTTCACCGACAGCCACACCGGCCGCGGCAACCTGCTCTACCGCCGCTACGACGGCGACCTGACGATCGTCGTCCCCTCCTGATTTCTTACGGTTCGCGCAGCTTGGTCGCCAGCACGGCGGCCTGGGTGCGGCGTTCGACGCCGAGCTTGGCCAGCAGCCGGGAGACGTAGTTCTTCACCGTCTTCTCGGCCAGGAACATCCGCGCGGCGATCTGCCGGTTGGTGAGCCCCTCGCCGAGCAGCTCGAGTAATCGGCGCTCCTGCTCGGTGAGCCCGGCCAGCGCGCCGGAGGGCTCGGTGCTGCGGCGCAGCCGGGCGCGCAGGGCGTCGGCCGCGCGGGTGTCGAGCAGCGAGTGGCCGGCGCCGACCTGTTTGATCGCGTCGGCCAGCTTCATCCCGTCGATGTTCTTCACCACATAGCCGCTGGCACCGGCCAGGATCGCGTCGAGCATGGCGTGCTCGTCGGAGAACGAGGTGAGGATCAGGCAGCGCAGGTCCTCGAACTCGGCGAGCAGATTGCGGCACAGCTCGATGCCGTTGCCGTCGGGCAGGCGGACATCGAGCACCGCCACGTCCGGCCGCGCCTCGCGAATGCGCGCCATCGCCTCGGCCACGCCACCGGCCTGCCCGATCACCCTGAGTTCTGGATCACCCTCGAGCAGATCGATCAGCCCGCGCCGGACGATCTCATGGTCGTCGACCAGGAAAACCTCGAGCACGCCGGCTCCTTCATCATGTCGATCGCCCCACCCCTGCCGTCAAACATAATCCGTACGCCGAAATAGTGGGCGCAGACCGGGAACTCGACCACCACGCCCCGACCCCGAGGAGGGGCAGGCCGCGCAGCGGCCGTCGCGGCCAGGAGGGGCCGCGACCTCGAGCGCGCCAGCGCTCCAACATTCCTGTCGGTGGGTCCGCCTAGCATGGCGAGCGGGGGTTCATGTCCGGTCGGCGGATGACGATGGAGAAGGGATTCACCAGGTGGCGGAACGCCTCACTGTGCGCGGAGCTCGGGAACACAACCTGAAAGGTGTCGACCTCGATCTGCCTCGTGACAGCCTGATCGTGTTCACCGGTCTGTCCGGTTCCGGGAAGTCGAGCTTGGCGTTCGACACGATCTTCGCCGAGGGGCAGCGTCGCTACGTCGAGTCGCTGTCGGCCTACGCGCGGCAGTTCCTCGGACAGATGGACAAGCCCGATGTCGACTTCATCGAAGGCCTCTCGCCCGCGGTGTCGATCGACCAGAAGTCGACCAACCGCAATCCGCGGTCGACGGTCGGCACCATCACCGAGGTCTACGACTACCTGCGCCTGCTCTACGCCCGCGCGGGCACCCCGCACTGCCCGGTGTGTGGCGAGCTGATCGCCAAGCAGACCCCGCAGCAGATCGTCGACCAGGTGCTGGCGATGGAGGAGGGGCTCAAGTTCCAGGTCCTCGCGCCGGTGGTGCGGACCCGCAAGGGCGAGTTCGTCGACCTGTTCGACCAGCTCAAGACCCAGGGCTACTCGCGGGTGCGGGTCGACGGCGTGGTCTATCCGCTGACCGATCCGCCGAAGCTGAAGAAGCAGGAGAAGCACGACGTCGAGGTCGTCGTCGACCGGCTCGCGGTCAAGACCGCGTCCAAGCAGCGCCTCACCGACTCGATCGAGACGGCACTGCGGCTGGCCGACGGCATCGTGGTGCTCGACTTCGTCGACCGCGACGAGCACGCGCACGACCGGGAGCGCCGCTTCTCCGAGCGTCTGGCCTGCCCGAACGGCCACGCGCTCGACATCGAGGACCTCGAGCCGCGCTCGTTCTCCTTCAACTCGCCCTACGGCGCCTGCCCCGACTGCACCGGCCTGGGCATCCGCAAGGAAGTCGACCCGGAGCTGGTGGTGCCCGATCCGGAGCTGAGCCTGGCCGACGGCGCCATCGCGCCGTGGTCGCGCGGGCAGACCGCCGAGTACTTCAACCGGCTGCTGTCGGGCCTGGCCGAGTCGATCGGCTTCTCGATGGACACCCCGTGGCAGGACCTGCCCGCCAAGGCCCGCAAGGCGGTGCTCGAGGGCAGCTCCGACCAGGTGCACGTGTCCTACGTCAACCGCTACGGCCGCAAGCGCTCCTACTACGCCGACTTCGAAGGCGTGATGCCGTTCCTGCACCGGCGGATGGACAACACCGAGTCCGAGCAGATGAAGGAGCACTACGACGGCTACATGCGCGATGTGCCGTGCCCGGTGTGCCACGGCGCCCGCCTGCGCCCGGAGATCCTGGCCGTCACGCTGGCCGCCGACGGCACCGACAAGTCGATCGCCGATGTCAGCGATCTGTCGATCGGCGAGTGCGCGCACTTCCTGAACTCGCTGACGCTGGGGGAGCGCGAGGCCGCGATCGCCGGTCAGGTGCTCAAGGAGATCCAGGCGCGCCTGGGCTTCCTGCTCGACGTCGGTCTGGAGTACCTCACGCTCTCGCGCGCCGCGGCGACGCTGTCCGGCGGCGAGGCCCAGCGCATCCGCCTGGCCACCCAGATCGGCTCCGGCCTGGTCGGCGTGCTCTACGTGCTCGACGAGCCGTCGATCGGTCTGCACCAGCGCGACAACCGCAGGCTCATCGAAACGCTGCTGCGGCTGAAGAACCTGGGCAACACCCTGATCGTCGTCGAGCACGACGAGGACACGATCCGTGCCTCGGACTGGGTCGTCGACATCGGCCCGCTGGCCGGTGAGCACGGTGGCCGGGTGGTGCACAGCGGTCCCTACACCGAACTGCTCACCGAACCCGAATCACTCACCGGCGCTTACCTTTCCGGCCGGGAGCAGATCGAGGTGCCGATGGTGCGCCGCCCGATCGACAAGAAGCGCAGGCTCACCGTCGTCGGCGCCACCGAGCACAATCTGACCGGGATCGACGTGGCGTTCCCGCTGGGCGTGCTCACCGCGGTCACCGGTGTCTCCGGCTCGGGCAAGTCGACCCTGGTCAACGACATCTTGGCGACGGTGCTGGCGAACAAGCTCAACGGCGCCCGCCAGGTGCCCGGCAGGCACACCAGGATCAACGGCCTGGACCACCTGGACAAGCTGGTGCAGGTCGACCAGTCGCCGATCGGGCGCACCCCGCGCTCGAACCCGGCCACCTACACCGGTGTCTTCGACAAGATCCGCACCCTGTTCGCCTCGACCACCGAGGCCAAGGTCCGCGGGTACCAGCCGGGCCGGTTCTCCTTCAATGTCAAGGGCGGCCGCTGCGAGGCGTGCTCGGGCGACGGCACCCTCAAGATCGAGATGAACTTCCTGCCGGACGTCTACGTCCCGTGCGAGGTGTGCCACGGCGCCCGCTACAACCGCGAGACCCTCGAGGTGCACTACAAGGGCAAGACCATCGCCGAGGTGCTGGACATGCCGATCGACGAGGCGGCGGAGTTCTTCGAGCCGGTCACCTCGATCCACCGGTATCTCAAGACCCTGGTCGAGGTCGGGCTCGGGTACGTGCGGCTCGGCCAGAGCGCGCCGACCCTGTCCGGCGGCGAGGCCCAGCGTGTGAAGCTGGCCGCCGAACTGCAGAAGCGCTCGACCGGGCGCACGGTCTACATCCTCGACGAGCCGACCACCGGTCTGCACTTCGAGGACATCCGCAAGCTGCTCAAGGTGATCAACGGGCTGGTCGACAAGGGCAACACGGTGATCGTCATCGAGCACAACCTCGATGTCATCAAGACCTCGGACTGGGTCGTCGACATGGGTCCCGAGGGCGGTTCCGGTGGTGGCACCGTGGTTGCGACGGGCACGCCGGAGGACGTGGCGCAGGTCTCGGGCAGCTACACCGGGCAGTTCCTCAAGGAGGTGCTCGCGGCACCGGCACCGGCCAAGCCCGCGGCGAAGAAGGCGGCGGCCAAGAAGGCGGCTCCCGCCGCGAAGAAGGCCCCCGCCGAGACCGCCGCGGCCAAGCGTCTGGCGCGAAAGGCGGCCGCCCTGCGCTGAGGCCGGATATCCTCGCGCGCGGGGACTTTCCGAAAACGCGACAAAGTGAAACACCTGTGGGTAGCATTCGCCTCACCGTTGCCGGAATACCGGACAGTAACGGTCAGTCGAACCGGCATCCAGTGGTGTCTCGCGCCCGTGGGCGGCGCGATCGCGGGTGTCGTGCAGTACGAAAGGAACGTCCCCATGGATGAAGCCACCACGGCGCTCATCGGCCAGATTCTGTCTTTCCTCAGTGGCGGGTCCTCGCTGGCCTACACGCCCACCAAGCCGACTGCCTGAGTCGGGCGGAATCGAAAGGAACCACTGAGCATGGAAACCGGAAGCGCAGGCCTCGCCAGCATCTTCACCGCTCTCGCCAACGCGATCGCCTCGGGCTCGGCCATCGCCGTGACCCCGGGCACGCCGCCCGCTCCGACCCCCACGGTCTGAGCGCGACCTCGTAAGCCTCTGTAGACGAAGATCCGCCGGCGCACCTGCGCCGGCGGATCTTTTCGTTGCGCTGTTCCCGGACGGCTCAGTACACGGGGCCGGTGTACTTCTCGCCCGGCCCCGCGCCCGGCGCGTCCGGCACCGAGGAGGCCTCGCGGAACGCGCGCTGCAGCGCCTGCAGGCCGTCGCGGATCGGACCGGCGTGCGGGCCGAGGTACTCCACCGACGCGGTGACCAGGCCGGCCAGCGCGGTGATCACCCGGCGGGCCTCGTCGAGATCGACGTGCGCCCCGGAGTCCGGGTCGTCGGCGGCGAGCCCCAGCTTCTCCGCGGCCGAACTCATCAGCATCACGGCGGCCCGGCTGATAACTTCGACGGCGGGGATGTCGGCCAGGTCGCGCACGGGGGGATCGAGCTCGTCAGTCATGCCGACAAGGCTATAGCGGCCCCGGTGGGGCTCGTCCGCGCCAGGCCGATTCGGCGATAGCGGAATGCGATGCTAGACTTTCCGCTGACGACCGCCCCTGGTTGTGTCATGCAGCTCTGGGGCAGATAAGTGGAGCCCGACTCCCACCGTTACCGGCGAGCGATCGTACTGGACAAACGGTCCCGGTCACCCGCCCGATGTGGCGGGTTTCCTGTGTGCCTGGCGCGCAGGGGTCGACAGCGAGCTCGTGAGGGCATCGACTGTGGACGATCGGTCGACATCGGGCCCCGTCGCGGAGAAATACCGCAGCGGGGCTTTCGTGTTGAAACAGGGGTTGCAGTTATTGCATGCGGTCGTTATGACGACACCGCTTGACCTAGGAGGCCCCATCAGCACTGAGACCCGCATCAACGATCGCATCCGTGTTCCCGAGGTTCGACTCATCGGACCCGGCGGCGAACAGGTTGGGATCGTGCGTGTTGAAGATGCACTACGCGTCGCGCTCGAAGCCGATCTCGACCTGGTCGAGGTGGCACCCGATGCCCGTCCGCCGGTCTGCAAGATCATGGACTACGGCAAGTTCAAGTACGAGACGGCGCAGAAGGCGCGCGAGTCCCGGAAGAACCAGGTCCAGACCGTGATCAAGGAGCAGAAGCTCCGCCCGAAGATCGACGACCACGACTACGAGACCAAGAAGCGCAACGTCGTTCGCTTCCTCGAGGCCGGGTCCAAGGTCAAGGTCACGATCATGTTCCGTGGTCGTGAGCAGTCGCGACCCGAGCTCGGTTTCCGGCTGCTTCAGCGTCTGGCCTCCGACGTCGCCGAACTCGGTTTCGTCGAGACCTCGGCCAAGCAGGACGGCCGCAACATGACCATGGTCCTCGCTCCCCACAAGGGCGCGAAGACGCGGGTGAAGGCACAGCAGGAATCGGCTCCGGCAGCGCGTCCGTTGCCGACCGGTCCCGCGAGTGCCGAACCGGCTGCGCTGGTCGACACGCCGGCGCCCGCCGAGCAGGCCGCGCAGGCCGACCCGCAGTAACACCGATTTCAACGACACAGATAGAGGAATCCATGCCGAAGAACAAGACCCACAGCGGCGCCAAGAAGCGATTCAAGGTGACCGGCAGTGGCAAGCTGCTTCGCGAGCAGGCGAACCGTCGCCACCTCCTGGAGCACAAGGCCACCCGCCGGACTCGTCGTCTGGAAGGCACGGAGTCCGTCGCTGCCGTCGACGCCCCCCGCGTGAAGCGGCTGCTCGGTCTCGCCTGATTTCTCAGGCACCACAGACCGTCGCACCCTGACGATTCCGCGGCCGGGATAACCGGACGCCGACAACTACCGAACTCGGGCGCCGCCGCGCCCCCCAGATGATCAAGGACTGAAAAGTGGCACGCGTCAAAAGGGCTGTCAACGCTCAGAAGAAGCGCCGTTCCATCCTCGAGGCCTCCAAGGGCTACCGGGGCCAGCGCTCGCGCCTGTACCGCAAGGCCAAGGAACAGCAGCTCCACTCGCTGACCTACGCCTACCGCGACCGCAAGGCGCGTAAGGGTGACTTCCGCAAGCTGTGGATCGCTCGTATCAACGCCGCCGCGCGTCTGAACGACATCACCTACAACCGCTTCATCCAGGGCCTCAAGGCCGCCGGTGTCGAGGTGGACCGCAAGATCCTGGCCGAGCTCGCCGTCTCCGACGCCGAGGCCTTCGCCGGCCTCGTCGCGGTCGCCAAGGCCGCGCTGCCCGCCGACGTCAACGCCCCGGCCACCGCTGCCTGAGCTTGACGACACATAGCGATCTGTCGGAACGACCCGTGGACGCGCTCTCCGAGCGCAATCCGCGGGTCGTTTCGGCTGTCAAGCTCCAGCGCGCCGCGCAGCGCCGCAAGTCCGGCCAGTTCCTGGCCGAGGGCGCCAATGCCGTGACCGCCGCGCTGGAGACCGGCCGCGTCCGTGAACTGTTCTATTCGGTCGCGGCCGCGAGTCGCGAGACCGCGCTGATCGCCGGTGCCGCCGCCGACGGCGTGCGCACCACCCTGGTCAGCGATCGCGCCGCCGAGCATCTCGGCGAGACCGTCACCGCGCCCGGCCTGGTCGCCGTGTGCGAGCTGGTCGACGTGCCGCTGCCCGACATCCTCGAGCGCGGGCCGCGGATGCTCGCCGTGCCGGTCGAGATCGCCGAACCCGGCAACGCGGGCACCCTGATCCGGGTCGCCGACGCGGTCGGCGCCGACGGTGTGGTGCTGGCGGGCGAGACCGTCGACCCGCACAACGGCAAGTGTGTCCGCGCCAGCGCGGGCAGCCTGTTCCACGTGCCGATCACGCGCAGCCGCGATGTCGGCGCGACCCTGGACGCCCTCTCCGCGGCGGGCGTGACCATCCTGGCCACCGCCGCGAACGGCGAGGTCGACCTCGATTCCGCCGACGAGATCCTGGCGGGCCCGGTCGCCTGGCTGTTCGGTAACGAGGCCCACGGACTCGACCCCGCCGTCGCGGCGCGGGCCGACCATCGCATCCGGATACCCATCCACGGCCGTGCCGAAAGCCTGAATCTCGCTGCCGCCGCGGCGATCTGCCTCTACGCGAGCGCGCGCGTCCAGCACGCGCGCTAGCGCCGCCTCAGCAGTGCGGATCGACGCTGTTGCGCAGGTCGTCGAGGATTTCGGTGGCCCAGGGGAGCGGGATCGCCGCCGCGCCCGCCACCTGCATGGCCGTCATGATCGTCAGCAGCATGCCGCTGGCGACGAAGCGGCGTGATTCCGTCGTATCCGCGCCGGTGAGCTCGCCGACCAGCCGGTAGATCCGGCCGAAGCGTTCCCGCATGTGGTCGCCGATCGCCGGATCGGCGCTCGCGGCGGCGCCGTGCAACAGGTTGAGCGGGAGCTCGCGCTCCGCCAGGAAGACCTCGTAGGCCTTGCCGAGTGCCTGCAGGGCCGCGGCGGTGTCGGCGCCGGGCTCGATCTCGGCGCTGCGGAAGACCTGCTCGATGCGGGCGCACACCTCGTGCAGGACCGCGACGAACAGCTGCTGCTTGGTGCCGAACAGCCGGATCACATAGGGTTGGGACACTCCGGCCAGCCGGGCGATCTCATCGGTTTTCGTTGCGGCATAACCAGATTCGGCAAACGCTTGGACGGCGGCCGCGAGCACCTGGGCACTGCGCTGCGACGCGGTCATGCGCGTTCTGGTCGTGCCGTCCATCCGGTAGTCCACCTCCTGGTCAGCCCCCTTTCACTTGACATGTTATCAGCCGATGCATAACGATGATCACTAGTTATCAGTGAATAACAACCAAAGGGCTCGGAGATGACGCAGACACTCGATCCAGGTGGTACCTCGACCGCCGAGACGCCGCGCGAGACAGTCGCGAAGGCCAAGCCGCTCGGCGCGGTCATCGCCGCGGTCGCCGTGCCGATGTTCATGGTCACGCTGGACAACCTCGTCGTGACGAACGCACTGCCGGTGATCAAAGCCGAACTGGGAGCGTCGCTTTCGGACCTGCAATGGTTCGTCAACGCCTACACGCTCTCGTTCGCCTCGCTGCTGCTGACGGCCTCGGCGCTCGGCGATCGGATCGGGCGGCGCCGGGTCTTCCTGGCCGGTATCGCCCTGTTCGTCGTCGCCTCGGCGGCGTGCGCCATGGCCACCGAACCGTGGATGCTCATCGCGGCACGTGCCGTGCAGGGCGCGGGTGGCGCCGCGGTGATGCCGCTGTCGCTGACGCTGCTCGCCGCGGCGGTGCCCGAGCGGATGCGCAGCGCCGCGATCGGCATCTGGGGTGGTATCGCCGGGCTCGGTATCGCGGTCGGTCCGGTGGTCGGCGGCGCGGTCGTCGACGGGCTGAACTGGCAGTGGATCTTCTGGCTGAATGTCCCGGTCGGCCTGCTGGCGCTGCCGTTCGCGGCCCGCATGCTCGGCGAATCCTTCGGTGCCGCCCGCAAACTCGATCTCCTCGGCCTGGTGCTCTCGGCCGGCGGTGTGCTGGCGCTGGTGTGGGGCGTCATCCACGGCGCCGACGACGGCTGGACCGCACCGGCCGTGCTCGCCGCCCTGATCGGTGGCGGCGCGCTGCTGGCCGCCTTCGTGGTCTGGGAGAACCGGACCGCCGACCCGATGCTCCCGCTGCACATGTTCGCCGCCCGTGGTCTGAGTCTGAGCTACCTGATCTCGTTCGCGTTCTCGGCAGGCGTGTTCGGCGCGATCTTCCTGCTGGCGCAGTACTTTCAGGTGGTCCAGGGCTACTCGCCGCTGGAATCGGGCGTGCGCACCATGCCGTGGACGATGGTGCCGATGGTCGTCGCGCCGCTGGCCGGTCTGGTGATCGACCGGGTCGGACCGCGGCTGCTCATCGCCGCCGGGCAGGTCTGCCTGGCGATCTCGCTGGCGTGGATGGCGCTGATCATCACCGTCGACCTGCCCTACGTCAATTTTGTGGCGCCCTTCGTCCTCGGTGGCATCGGCATGGGCCTCACCTTCGCCCCGTCCTCCACGATCGTGATGGACAGCGCCGCCCCGGACGATCAGGGCATGGCCTCCGGCATCAACAGCACCGTGCGCGAAGTCGGCGTCGCCATGGGCATCGCCGTCCTGGCCTCGGTCTTCGCCTCCTATGGCGCCTACACCGACCCCCAGTCCTATGTCGACGGCCTCGTGCCCGCCGTCTGGGTCGGCGCGGGCCTGGTCGCCGTCGCCGCCGTCATCGCGGCCTTCCTGCCCCGGCACACCGCACCGGCGGCCTGATCCCGGAGGCGATGGTCCGCGGGCCGCTCGGTCCGCGGACCATCGCCGTTTCCGCCTGGTCACCGCTGAGCGGCGGCGGCCGACCCGGCCCGCACGGCCACGACCTGTTGTGGATCGTCGTAGACGATGACGCCTCGTCCGTCTCTCCGGTCGCGCTATCGGTGAGCACGGCAGTCTCCACGAATGGAGCGACCGCATGACCCTTCCCGCGATGCATTCCGGCGCATACCCGGATCCGGTCGAAGGTGATTTCGGTGCCCCCATCGCACTGTCGGCGCCGTTTTCGATGTCACTCGACGCCTGCCTGCCTGCCGCTCTACGACAAGCACCGACCTCGTCGGCGACGACCCCGAGGGTCGCGCTGACTGCGCATCGTGGCGTCAATTGATGTCCTCCGGTCGGGGGGTGTCCTGGTCAGGCTCGGTCTTCCGTGGCTCGACCGGTCGATGCGAGCAGGGGCTCGCCGAGCGAGGGAAGGGACGGTGGCGAGGGCCCCGGATGCCAAGGCCGCACAGGGCCAGGCCGCTACCCGGGGCCGTGCGGCGGGTACGAGGGCCGGGGGGCGGCGTCGAATCGCAAGTCTGTTCCGGCATCGAGTCGTCCTGTTCTCGAGTCGAACACGCTGATGTGTTTGAACGGTTGGACGGAACTCACGGCGTTTCGGTTCCCACGAATTCGGGGGTGGCGCCGATCGTGGTCCGCGTGTCGGGAAGACCGGCCTGACCTGGACTTGTCGGTCCGGATCGGGACCTTCCGGCGGGCGCTGGCACGGTCGCCACCGCACCGCCGGTAATCCGGATGAATCGCGGGAAGCCGATCCCATAGGATTTATGCAGCACCGATACGGGTAGGCAATGACGCACCCGTGAACCGATCCCCAGGGGAGAGTCGAACGATCGTGGCCGACGACAACAGTGGAGTCGAGCAGAACGCCTTGCTGACCGAGGAGGCACTCGCGGCAGCGGCAGCGGAGGCCGAGAAGGCGTTCGCCGCTGCGGCTGATCTGGATGCGCTGGCGGTCGCCAAGACCGAGTACATCGGCGGCAAGTCGCCGATCGCGCTGGCTCAGCGCGGGCTGGGCACGCTGCCCAAGGAGGAGAAGGCCGACGCGGGCAAGCGGGTCAACGTCGCCCGCAAGCGCGTGTCCGACGCGTTCGAGGCCCGCCGCGCCGCGCTGCTGGAAGAGCGCGATCAGGCCGTGCTGGTGGCCGAGAAGATCGACGTCACCCTGCCCGCGCGCCGTCAGCCGGTCGGCGCCCGCCACCCCATCACCGTCATCTCCGAGCAGATCGCCGACGTCTTCGTCGGCATGGGCTGGGAGGTCGCCGAGGGGCCCGAGGTCGAGACCGAGCACTTCAACTTCGACGCGCTGAACTTCCTGCCCGACCACCCGGCGCGCACCATGCAGGACACCTTCCACATCGCCCCGGAGGGTTCGCGCCAGGTGCTGCGCACGCACACCTCCCCGGTGCAGGTGCGCTCGATGCTGGAACGCGAGCTGCCGATCTACGTCGTGTGCCCGGGCCGTACCTTCCGCACCGACGAGCTCGACGCCACCCACACCCCGGTGTTCTCCCAGGTGGAGGGACTGGCCATCGACAAGGGCCTGACCATGGCCCACCTGCGCGGCACGCTGGACGCGTTCGCGCGCGCCCTGTTCGGCCCCGACACCCGAACCCGGATGCGCCCCAACTACTTCCCGTTCACCGAGCCCTCGGCCGAGGTCGACGTCTGGTTCCCGGACAAGAAGGGCGGCGCGGGCTGGGTCGAGTGGGGTGGCTGCGGCATGGTCAACCCGAAGGTCCTGATCGCCAGCGGCATCGATCCCGAGGTGTATTCCGGGTTCGCGTTCGGCATGGGTATGGAGCGCACGCTGCAGTTCCGCAACGGCATCCCCGACATGCGCGACATCGTCGAGGGTGACGTGCGGTTCACCCTGCCCTTCGGTATCCGGTCCTGAGAGAGAGCGAAAAGTCACGTGCGAGTAGCGCAGTCCTGGCTGACCGAGATCCTGCAGCGCACCACCCCGGAATGGTCGGTGTCCGCCGAAGAGCTCGATGCCGGTTTCGTCCGCGTCGGCCTGGAGGTCGAGGAGGTCGACAAACTCGAGCCGATCGGTGGTGACATCGACAAGCCGCTGGTCGTCGGCCGGGTCGCCGAGATCACCGAACTGACCGAGTTCAAGAAGCCGATCCGCTTCTGCAAGGTCGATGTCGGCAACCCCGAGCTGCAGGAGATCGTCTGCGGCGCCCGCAATTTCGCGGTCGGCGACCTCGTGGTGGTCGTGCTGCCCGGTGGCGAGCTGCCCGGCGGGTTCAAGATCTCGTCGCGCAAGACCTACGGGCATACCTCCAACGGCATGATCTGCTCGGTCGCCGAACTCGGCATCGGCAAGGATCACGACGGCATCCTGGTGCTCGAGCCCGGCTCGGCGCAGCCCGGTGACGACGCGAACGTGCTGCTGGGCACCGACGACACGATCATCGAACTCAACATCACCCCCGACCGCGGCTATTGCTTCTCGGTGCGCGGCCTGGCCCGCGAACTGGCCTGCGGCTTCGACCTCGAATACGCCGACCCCGCCGTGCGGACCCTGCCCGACGGCGACGCGGTGGCGTGGCCGGTGCGGCTCGAGGCCGACGCCGAGTGCACCCGCTTCGGCGCGCGGCGGGTCACCGGGATCGATCCGAACGCGGTGAGCCCGCTGTGGCTGCAGCGCAGGCTGATGCTGTCCGGCATGCGCCCGATCTCGCCCGCCGTCGACGTCACCAACTACGTGATGCTCGAGCTGGGCCAGCCGCTGCACGCGTTCGACGCGGCGAAACTCCACGGCGGCTTGGTCGTTCGCTCGGCCAACACCGGCGAGACCCTGCGCACTCTCGACGACACCGAGCGCACCCTCGACGCCGAGGACGTGGTGATCGCCGACGATTCCGGTGTCGTCTCGCTGGCCGGGGTGATGGGCGGCGCGAGCACCGAGGTCGGCCCGGAGACCACCGACGTGGTGCTCGAGGCGGCGACCTGGAACCCGCTGCGGGTGTACCGCACGGCGCGCAGGCACAAGCTGGTCTCGGAGGCGGGCAAGCGCTACGAGCGCGTCGTCGATCCGGAGATCAATATCGTCGCGCTCGACCGGGCGGCGACGCTGCTGGCCGAGATCACCGGCGGCACCATCGAATCCACGCTCACCGACATCCGGGTGCCGCTGGCGCCGGTCGCGCCGATCGCGATGGACATCGACCTGCCCGACCGCGTCGCCGGCGTCACCTACCCGGCGGGTACCGCCGTGCGCAGGCTCGCCCAGATCGGCGCCGGGGTCGAGATCGAGGTCAACGACGCGGGCAAGACCCAGCTGCTGGTGACGCCGCCGAGCTGGCGGCCCGACCTGGCCCAGCCCGCCGACCTGGTCGAGGAGGTGCTGCGCCTGGAGGGTCTCGAGCAGATCCCGTCGGTGCTGCCGTCCGCGCCCGCCGGTCGCGGCCTGACCGCCGCGCAGAAGCGCCGCCGGGCCGTGAGCCGGGCCCTGGCCTTCGCCGGTGGCGTCGAGGTGCCCGCGCCGGTGTTCCTGCCCGCCGGAGTGTTCGACGTGTGGGGTCTGGACGCCGACGATCCGCGCAGGCACACCACCCGGGTGCTGAACCCGCTCGACACCGAGCGTCCCGAGCTGGCGACCACGCTGCTGCCCGGTCTGCTGGAAGTGGCCGCCCGCAACATCTCCCGCGGCGCCCGTGACCTCACGATCTACGGCATCGCCCAGGTCGTGCTGCCCGGCGCCGAGACCCACGCGGTCGAGGCGCTGCCGGTGGATCGTCGTCCCACCGACGAGCAGATCGCCGAGCTCAACGCGTCGCTGCCCGCGCAGCCGGTGCACGTGGCCGCGGTGCTCAGCGGCAAGCGGGACCCGCGCGGACCCTGGGGGCCCGGTCGCCAGGCCGAGGCCGCCGACACCTTCGCCCTGGTCGACGCCGTCGCCGACGCCGCCGGTGTCACCGTCGAGCGCCGGGCCGCGGTGCACCTGCCGTGGCATCCGGGCCGCTGCGCGGAACTGGTCGTCGACGGCGTCGTGGTGGGTCACGCGGGTGAGCTGCACCCGGCCGTGCTCGAGCGCGCCGGCCTGCCGCCGCGCACCTGCGCGCTGGAGCTCGACCTCGACGCGCTGCCGCTGACCGAGGCCCGTCCGGCGCCCACGGTGTCGGCGTTCCCCGCCGTCCTGCAGGACGTGTCGATCAGCGTCGACAAGGCCGTGCCCGCCGCGAGCGTCGAATCGGCGCTGCGCACCGGCGGTGGCGACCTGCTCGAGGACATCGCGCTGTTCGACGTCTACGAGGGCGCCCAGGCCGGTGCGGGCCGCAAGTCCCTCACCTACGCGCTGCGCTTCCGCGCGACCGACCGCACCCTCACCGAGGACGAGGCCAGCGCCGCGCGCGATGCCGCCGTCGCCGCGGCGGGCACCGCGGTCGGCGCCGAACTGCGCGGCTGATTTACCGACCGAAGGCCGCCCCGCATGGTGCCGGGCGGCCTTCGTCGTACCCGCGGTCAGGAGACCAGGTTCTTGCGCAGTTTCATCAGGGTCCAGCCGTCGAGCCCGAGTCCGTCGGTGAGGTATTTGCCGAAGTCGCCGAACTTCTCGTCGATCNAGGTTCTTGCGCAGTTTCATCAGGGTCCAGCCGTCGAGCCCGAGTCCGTCGGTGAGGTATTTGCCGAAGTCGCCGAACTTCTCGTCGATCTGCTGTAGCGCCACGTCGAGATAGGCGTCGCGCACCTCCTGCAGGGGAATCAACAGGTCCGGGTTCTGCATGATGCCCGCCTGCTGCAGCTGAGCCCGCAGGGCGGCATCGGCCGCCGCCCGATACTGGTTCGACAGCAAGTAGTCCTGTCGCGCCACCGACTCCGGCACGCCGACGGCCCGCAGCGTCACGTAGGACAGCCATCCCGTCCGGTCCTTCCCGGCGGTGCAGTGGTACAGGGTGGCGTTCGCGGTGTCCGCGAGATCCCGAACCGACTGGCCGAACTTTCCCAGCGCGTCGGGGGTGAAGAAGTTGAGGTACACGTTCTGCATGATCTGCTCGGCTTTGCCGTCGCCCAGCATGTTCTGCTGCTGCACCGGATCTTTCGACGAGATGGCCTGGTACATCTTCACGAACATGCCGCCGTCGTCGATCGGGCGCGCCACCAGCGCAACCCCCGCGGGCAGCTTGTCCGCGCCCATCGACTGCACCTCGGCCGGGGTCCGCAAGTCGATCACCTTCTGGAGCTTCAGCGCCGCCAGCTTCTGCAGGTCGGCATCGGTCAGCTTGGCGAGCGCGTCGGCCCGAACAAGCTTGCCCGACTTGACCTTCGCTCCGTCGTAGGTGACGTAGCCGCCCAGGTCCCGGACATTGGCGGCGCCCTGCAGATCGATCCGGGTGGGACCGCCCGTGCCGGGGAAGGCCTGGGCGGGGCCCGCCAACCCCGCCGCCACCAACCCCACAGCCAGCAGCGGGACGGACACCAACGACAACAGCGACTTCCGCTTCCGCGAAACAAGTGAATTACTCATCCGCGAGACGCTAGAACCGGGCCGCTGCCCATCCACCGGTTCCCGATCGGCGCACCGCCCACCAGGACTCGCGACCCGGTCACCGGGATCGACTGTTCTTCCCTGTGCTGAATACCGTTGCTCCACAGCGTGATCGACCTGCCTCGGATGCAGTGCCACGTTCATGAACTGCGCCCCGATCATCACCCGCCACGCATCCTCGCCGCTGAGCCGCTGAGCCGCTGAGCCGCTGAGCCGCTGAGCCGCTGAGCCGTTGGGCCGTTGGGCCGCAGAGTCGTTGAGTCGTTGGACCGTCTGGCGGTCGAGCTGCTGAGCTGCAGGGGGACTCTCGCAGCTGGGACGTCGAGCGGTCGAGCCGCCGTGTCGCCCAGTGTGCCGAAGGCGCAGGCGACCCTCTCGGCCGACAGCACGCCGTGCGCGATCCAGCTACGCCCCCGGTCATCCCTGGCGAACATCGTCTCGATCGTGCCGCCGCGTCTATCGGCGCCGGGGCGTCACCAGGAGCGTGCTCGGGAAGGTGGCGAACGCGCCGCCGAGCTTTCGAAGGCGTGATCGATCCAGCCGACGGCACGTCGAGAGCGATCGCGGTCGGTACAGCCGGGGCTCCGGCCCGCAGCATCGTCTCGATCGTGCCGACTGCTCCGTCGGCGAGGCGGGCTGCCTTCACCGAGGTGACTCGGTCGATGTCGGCGGGCGTGAGCTGGTCGATGTCGACGGGCGACGTGGCTTGGGCTCGGTGCGCGGGCGGGATAGGTTGGCACCTGTGTCGATGATGAAAGGCGCCAATGTCGCGGTGCCTGCTGCCGCGGTCCGAGTCGAGCTGGGGTGGCAATCAGGCGCGGGGGTGCCCGACGCCGACGCGTCCGCGCTGCTGCTGGCCGGCGCGAAGGTGCGCTCCGATGACGACTTCGTCTTCTACAACCAGTCCGTGCACCCCTCGGGCACGGTCCGCCACGAGGGAAAGCGGCACGGTCAGATCGTCGTCGACACGTTGTCGGTGGATCTGGTCCGGGTGGAGCCGCAGATCGAGACGATCGTGCTCGCCGCCTCCGCCGACGGGGGCACTTTCGCCCAGTTCCACGGCCTCTACATCCGGGTGCTCGACGCGGCCACCGGCGCCGAGGTCGCCCGCTTCGACAGCACCGGCGCCACCACCGAGACCGCCCTCGTCCTCGGCGAGCTGTATCGCCGCCAGGGCGCGTGGAAGTTCCGCGCGGTCGGTCAGGGCTACGACTCCGGGCTCGCCGGCCTGGCCACCGACTTCGGGATCTCCGTCGACGACGCACCCGCCACCCCGTCGCAACTCATCACGCCACCGTCGCAGCCGCACCAGCACACCTCGCCCGCATCACAATTCGCGCCGGCACCGCAATCGCCACACTCCTACCCACCGCCACCGACTCGGTCCTCGGCCCCGCACCCGAACCAGCAGGCGTACACGCCGCCCCCTGCGGCGGACGTTCCAGGCCGGCAGCAGTCCTACCCGCCACCGGCACAGCCGTCTGCTCCGTCCGAGCAGATCCATCCGCAGCCGTACGCGCCGCCGCCCACTCAGCCTGTCGCACCCGCCGCGCACTCGGCCCCGCAGCCGTCCGCACAGCCGTTTGCTTCGTCCGACTCGAACCAGCAGTCATTCGCGCCGCCCACGCAGCCGTTTGCCCCGTCCGAGCAGATCCAGCAGCAGCCCTATGCGCCGCCGCCCACTCAGCCTTACGCGCCCGCCACGCACACGAACCAGCAGGCAAGTGTGCCGTTCACGCAACCAACTCCTCCGGCGGAGCCGAATCAGCAGCAGTCTGCGGCACCGACGCAGCGGTTCGCTTCCGCTGAGCCGCATCAGCAGCGGTTCTACGCGCCGCCACCCACTCCGCCCGGTGGGCAATCTGGCTATCCGCAGCCGTATGGGCCTGTCGGACAGCCGAATCAGCCACAGTCAAACCTCGCGGGTCAGCCGCACCAGCCGCAGCCTTCCTCGCCGACCCCGCCGCAGCAGGGCCAGAATGCGGCCCCGCCCGCCCAACCCCCGGTGAACCCGGCCAAGGTTTCGCTCACCAAGGAGGCCCCCTCGGTCTCGCTCACCAAGCACGGCGCCACCGGGGGCGTCATGCGGGTGAATCTCAACTGGACCTCGATGGCGGCGTCCGGCCGCTTGTTCGGCAAACTGCGTGGCAAGAACATCGACCTCGACCTGTGCTGCTTCTTCGAGCTGGTCAACGGCGCGATCGGGTCGGTGCGGGCGCTGGATCGCCGCTTCGGTGCGCTGTACGAGCCGCCGTTCGTCCACCTCGACCGAGACGACCGCACCGGCGCCGGCGTCACCGGCGAGAACCTGTCGATCAACCTGGACTACACCCAGTCCTTCCGCCGCATCCTGGTGTTCGCCTCGATCTATGACGGCGCGAGCGATTTCCGTGGCGTGCACGCCACCGTCACCCTGCATCCGGTGAACTCGGCCCCGATCGAGATGACCCTCGACGGCTGCACCGACAATTCCCGCGACGCCGTGCTCGCCGTCCTGGAGAACGTCGACGGTGAGCTGGTGGTCCGGCGTGAGGGCACCTTCGTCCGGCCGCCGGCCGGCCGGCCGGGCGGCGGTGTCATCGAGATCGCCCGGCTCTACCACTGGGACTTCGGTTTCCAGGCGGGCCGCGGCAAGTGATCCGTCATCCCGCGACCCGGGTCCTGAACGCGCTGGTCTATCACCAGGACAAGCATGTGGCCCAGACCCCGGCCGCCTTCGGCCTCGACCACCGCGACCTCACGATGCGCACCGTCGACGGCGTCGACCTGCACGGCTGGTTCGTGCGCGCCGAGCGCCCGCGCGGGCACATCCTCTACGCGCACGGCAACGCGGGCACCGTCGGCGACCGGGTGCCGATCATCGCGCTGCTGGTCCAGGCCGGTTTCGACGTGCTCGCCTTCGACTACCGCGGTTTCGGCCACAGCACGGGCAGGCCGGGGGAGCAGGGCACCTATCTCGATGCCCGAGCCGCGCGCACCGCGCTGCTCGACCAGCCCGGCGTCGACGCGCGGCGGGTGCTGTATCTGGGCAAGTCGCTCGGCGGCGGTGTCCTGCTCGAGCTGGCCACCGAGTATCCGCCGGCGGGCATGCTGCTCATGTCGACCTTCAGCAGCATGCGCGCGGCGGCCCGGTCGGTCTATCCGTTCCTGCCCGCACCGCTGATCCCGAACGCCTACCCGAGCCTGCGCCGGATCGCCCGGCTCCGGGTGCCGGTGCTGATGTTCCACGGCGACCGCGACGAGCTGCTCCCGCTGCGCCACGCCGAGCGCCTGTTCGCCGCGGCCGGGGAGCCGAAGGAGTTGGTCGTCGTGCCCGGCGCAGGCCACAACGACGTCATCGACGCGCTGGGGCCGGCCTGGCCGCGGCGCATCGTCGAGTGGACCGACACCTTCCTGCGCTGATCTCCTGGGCCTGTCGGCCCGGTCTGCGTAGCCTGGCGGTATGAGCGAAACGAGCGAGATCCTCGGCCACCTGGCCGCGCTGCCGGACGCCGAACTGGTGTCGGTGCTGCGGGCCGCCGTCGCCGGACGACCCGGCCTCGGTGCCGTCGCCGCCGCGCTCGCCCAGATCGAGGCCGGTCATGCCGACACCGGTTCGCCTGTGACTCTGGACACGGAGGTCGTGGACGCCGATGTGGTCTCCGTCGCATCCGAGCAGGTCGGAGGCGTCATGCCGGTACCGCCGGTACCGCATGGCCTGTCCGGAACGGCCGCACCCACTGTGACCGGCGGCTATTCCACTTCTGGAGTGCCGACTTTCGACGCGGTTCGCGATAAGGTCGAGCGGCGCTTCGGCACCGCGCAGGGTAGGGATGAGCTCGACCGGCAGACCCCCGCGGGTCGCAGTGCCGACGAACAATGGGAGGCGCGGGAGAAGGCCGCGCGCGAGCGTCTGGACCAGATCCGGAAATCGATGCAGCGCAACGATTCCGGAGCCGACGACAAGTAGCCGCAAGGTCTCCCGTCCGATGCAACGACCGTGATGGGTGGACCCAGATGACGCAGGCGCGCCAGATCGCCGACCGACTACTCGACGCGCAGGTGGAGTTCCTGCTCGCCGAGGTGACCGGCGAACGGTTCGCCGAGGTGATCGCGCGCGACGTGGCCGCGGTGCTCGCCGTCGGCGACACCATCGTCTTCGGTGACGTCGTCTCGCTCGAGCAGGGTGCGGAGACCGTCGCCACGGTCTTCGACCGCATCGGCGGCAGCCCGGTCATCGCCGACACCGTCGGCATCTTCTCCGACGCGATCTACGACCACATCGCCGCCAACACCGAATACACCCTCGGCGACGTCGTCGACCGGGAGCCGGTGGAGGCGCTGCTGGAGAAGATCTTCGGCATGCACCAGGCCCAGGAGCGCATCCTGGACCGGCTCACCGAGAGCCCGCTCGTCGCCACCGTCGCGGCCCGCTTCGTCGACAAGCTGATCGGCGACTTCATGCAGGCCAATCGCGAGCGCGCCGAGAAGATCCCCGGTGTCTCCTCGCTGATGTCGCTGGGTCAGTCGGCCGCCAACCGTGCCAAGAAGGTCGCCGACAGCACCTTTGTCGGCGACCTCGCGGGCAAGGGCGCGCTGTTCGCGCTCAAGCGCACCAACAACGCCATCCGCGACATGCTGCGCGACGCCCCGGTGCACTCGGCGGCCATGGAGTTCTGGGACCTGCACGCCGACGAGCCGGTGGCAGGGCTGCGTGAGTACCTGACCCAGAAGGACCTCAACGAACTGGTCCAGATCTGCTACGAGATCGCCGTGACGACCAGGGAGAAGGAATACTTCGGGATGCTCGTGCGCGAGTGCGTCGAGGTGTTCTACGCCAAGTACGGCAAGCACACGCTCTCGGCCATGCTGCCCGAACTCGGCCTGACCGCCGAGGACATCAGCACCGAGATCCTGCGCTACGGTCCCGCCGTCATCGAGTCGGCCAAGCGTAACGGCGTGCTGGCCGGGCTGATCCGGGAGCGGCTAGAGCCGTTCTTCTACTCCGAGCAGGTGCTCGGCATTCTCGCCGGCGAGTAATCACCGTTCGGTTTCGAATTACCCGAATATCCCGGGAATTCGCGCATCGTCTCGCTATCGTTCATTTCGGATCGGTTGACTCGCGCGCGTTCGCCGGTGTCGCATTCGGAATTCGCGCCGCCGAAAGATTGTGGGCGACGTCACGTCCGCAATTTCTCGCTCTGTGTCGCGCGTTCAACGGATCGGTCACGCAATTGCCGTGGGGGCTGTGAGCTTTCGGACACAGAAAGCCCCGTTGATTTCCGGCATGTTGAGATCAGTGCACGAAACATGTTCTTACGCCGTCCCGGATTGACCGTGCTCGCCGGGCAGTGCAAGTTGGCACCTGACTTTCGCTGGGCCGCCGGGAATTCCACCCGCCGGTGTTTCAAAGGAGCAGGTGGTGCGTTCACATTCCCGTCGGCAGGCCGCGGGCGGCAGGCTGATCCGGCCGCGCACCATCTCCGGTCAGCTCGCCCGGATCCTGGCGGTCTCGCTGGTGCTGGTGCTCGCCCTGCTCGGGCTGACGATGGCCGGGCAGATCAGCGCCTACCGGCGCAGTGGCGAGACGGTGGACGCGGTCGCGGTGGCGCTGGCGGCCCAGGATCTGGTGCATCAGGTGCAGCGCGAACGTGGCCTGAGCAACGGCCTGCTCGGCGGCGATCAGCGGCTCGTGCAGCCGGTCACCGACCAGCGGGCCGGCACCGACGCGGCCCTGCGGAACCTGGCGGGCATCGTCGAGGCCGATCCGCCCGGCGCGGGCGAGGTGCGCTCGGCACTGGGACATCTGGCCGGACTGCCCGGCGTCCGCTCGCAGATCGACACCCGCACGGTCTCGCGGCAGGCGGCCTTCCAGTTCTACTCCGACAGCATCGACGCGATGAACCGGCTGGCGCTGGGTCTGGACCAGGCCCGCGATCCGGCGGTGCGCCACGGTCTGCAGGCGCTCTACGCCCTCGGTGACGCGAAGGAGTTCACGGCGCGGGAACGCGGCTTCCTCAACGGGGTGTTCGCCGCCGGGGAGTTCGCGGCGGGGGAGTACGTGCAGTTCCTCGACATCCGCGCGGCCCGCAACGCCGCGCTGACCCAGTTCGACCGCGACGCCACCCCGGCCCAGCGGGATCGGCTCGACGCGGTCCTGGCCGGGGAGAGCGCCACGCGGGCAGCCGAATCGGAGAACGTCGCGATCGCCTCGACGGCGGGTCCGCTGGTCGAGCCCGTCGACCCGGCGGTCTGGTGGTCGCGGATGACCGAGGTGATCGACGCACAGCGCGCCGTGCAGCAGACGGTGGGCGACGATGTGCGCGCCCGCGCCGCGGACCTGCGCCGCGACGCCGCGCTGATCCTCGCCGGGTTCGCGCTGGCCGCGCTGCTGGCGATCGCCGCCGAGGTGGCGCTGGTGTTCGCGAGCATCCGGGCCATCGTCCGG
>NZ_JBCGFB010000073.1:0-30457 GCF_038752175.1 Nocardia sp. No.11
CGGCGCGGCGGCCGGTGCCGGCGCCGGAGCGGGGGTCGCGGCGGGGACGCGGCCGTTCGCGGGTGTCGAATCCGGCGCGGAGGCGGGCACGGCGGCCGAGACGGGCTTGTTGAGCAGGAAGCCCACCACCCCGGTCGCGATCGCGACGGCGTGCTCGAGCTGTCCCTCGCGCGATTCGAGCAGTGCGGCGTCCTCGGGATTGGCGCCGTTGCCCATCTCGACGAAGACCAGCGGCACCTGGGTCAGCGCCGGGCCGGCCACATCGGCCCTGGTCTGCAACCCGTTGCTGACGCCCGCGTAGGTGGCGGACGGGAAGCCGGCGGCGAGATAGGCATCGCGCACCGCGGTCGACGCGGCGCGGCCCGCACCGGACTGCGCGCGGTCGGCGACCGCATCGGGGATCGGCAGCTGCGGCACGATCAGATGGAAGCCGCGCTGGTCGGCGGGGGCGCTGTCGGCGTGGATGCTCACCGCGATCGCGGCACCGGACTCATTGGCGGCGCGGGCGCGATCGTCGACGCAGCCGCCCCAGCCGGTGTCGTCGGCGCGACTGAGCACCACCTCGGCGCCGAGCGCCTGCAGCGACGCCTTCACCAGCTGGGTGACCTCCCAGTTGATGGTGTGCTCGGGGATGCCGTTGAGCGAGGTCATGCCGGTGGTCTGGCAGTCCTTGGTGCCGCCGCGCCCGTTGTCGACCTGGCGGCTCAGATCCTCCGCGTGCGCGGACCCCTGATGGCCGGGGTCGAGGAAGATCGTCTTGCCGGCGAGCTGGTCGCCGACGGCGGGTTCCGGCGCGGCGTGCGCCGTCGCGGGCACCAGTCCCGTCAGCGACAGGACGACCGCGGCGGAGACGGTGGAGCAGAGACCGGCCTTGATGATGTTTGGTTGCATGTTCGGTCGGCGCCCCGGAACGGAGCACCCCTCCCTTCCCATTGGTAACACCAAACCCAGTGGTTCACTCTTGCAACGCGAGCAACCGCAGAGCAAGCACCGTTACCGAAATGTGACGAGGGGAAAGCGCAGGTTAGCGCTGGTCAAATGCCCAGATTGCGGGCGATGTCGACCCAATCAGGCAACCTCGGGCAATTGCCGCAGCGAGCGCAGCGCGTAGTGCACGCGGGTCTTCACCGTCCCCACCGGCACCCCGAAATCCGCGGCCACCTCCCGGTAGCCGCGATCGTGCAGGATCACCTCGACGACCGCGGCCCGCTGCGGCTCGGGCAGTCGGGCCAGCAGCTGATCGACCAGCAACCCGTCGACCAGCCCGTCGGCGAAATCCGGCCTGCCGATGCAGGCGACCTCGGTGATGTCGTCCCAGCCGACATCACCGGGCCGGGCGGCGCGCGCCCGCACGATGTCGACGACGACGTTGCGCTCGATCGCCAGGAGCCAGGTCCGCACGCTGCCCTTGCGCGCGTCGAAGTCGCGACACGACCGCCAGCCACGCAGCAGGGTCTCCTGCACCGCGTGCTCGGCCAGGCCGGGATCTCCCAGACTGCGCATCGCCCGCCAGTGCAGCAGGCCACGGTCGGTGGCCAGCACCTCGGCCAGCCCGTCGGGGGTACACAGGCGCGCGCAGTGCGCACCGCAGGAGTTGTCCTTCATATGGGGGTATCGCCGCGCATCGCCCCGATGACAACGCCGGCGTTAAGCCACTCTTCAGAATCCTGCTGGCCCCGCACGCGACACTCGTTTCGCGAGCCCGGCCAGGGCCTGCTCCAGGAGGGGGGAGCAGGGCCGCCGGGCTCGCCCTTTTCCACCCATTCCCTGGCGCGAGCGGGGATCGGCGACGACAATCGCGGCGAGGGAGCGAGAAAACGTGGACATCCATGCATATCCGACCGACGCGCAGACGCCGGTCGACCGGGCCGAGGCCACCCGCATCGCGGCCGACCATCTACCACCCCCGATCCCGGCCACCGACCGGCACATCGTCGAATTCGCCGGCGGCTTCGTCGTCTACGAGGTCCGGCCGCTACACGCGCCCGTGGATCGGCCACTGCCGATCGGCGGTTCGGTGTACGTCATCGACAAGGCGACCGGCGCGGTGTCGTACTGGCCGACCTACCCGTGCTCGGCGGTCGCCGAGCGCTACGAAGCGGGACGGGTGATCGTCGAGGACGACTGGCCCGAGCAGGACGACTGATCGCGGAGTACAAACACCCGACGCCGGTCGGCAGGTCGCGCCGGCAGTTCAGGCCCGGAACGAGTGCAAGGCGGCCGTGCACAGGGTCTGCTCGGCACCGAACCATTCGAAAGTGCCGACCACTCGAAATCCCAGGCGAGCGGCGAGTCCGCGCGAGCGAACGTTGGCCGACCGGGTCGCGATGAGGACGGGCTGGTCCGGGAGTTCATCCGCGGCAGCGCGCAACACGGCGCGGGCGGCTTCGGACGCCAGGCCCGCGCCCCAGGCGCGACGCCGCAGCAGGTAGCCCAGTTCCAGTTCCCCACCGTCGTCGGTGACGTGGCCGGGCTCGTCGGCGGCGCGCCGTTTGAGTTCGAAGGTGCCGATCAGCTCATCGGTGACCTTGTCGGCGATGACGAAGTGGCCCGGAGTCGCGGTCGCGTTGGCCGCTCCGCCGATCGCGTTCTAGCGTCGTTCGACATCCTCCCGCCGCCGCGGCTCCCCGAGGAAGGTCCAGACATCCGGGTCGGTCTGCAGCTCTATGAGCCCTTCCCGATCGGTGTCACGCGCCTTGCGCAGCAGCACACGCTCCGCGACGATCTGGATCGCGGACAGCATCGGTGACTGTGTCATGTGGCCTTCCGTTGCGTGGACGTCGATCCACCCATCTTGCACCCCGCTCGGACAACCTCGACATACGTGAACTCCTTCACGGCAATGACGTTCACGTGATCCTGAGCCCACCGACCCACAGGCCCAGGGCACGGACAGCGCCGGCGGATTCGCGTCAACCGTTCAGGTAGGTGCGGATCAGTTCACGATCCTCGGCGGTGGCGGGCAACTGCGCGACGAGGAGCAGTTCCGGGTTCTCGACCAGCCGCAGCTGGAACAGCTCGAGGGCGATCGGCCCTATCTCGGGATGGTCGATGTCGAGGACGGCGGGCTGGAAGTCCTGTACCGGATACTCCGACCACCAGCTGCGGAATTCGGCACTGGCGGCGCTCAATTCGGTGACCACGCGGGTCAGGCGTTGGTCGCCGGGGCTGTTGCCGACCAGCACCCGGAACTGGCTCAGGATCGCCCGCGCGGCGGCTTCCCAGCCGCGCATCATGGCTCGGTTGCGCTCGTCGGTGTACATCCACCACAGCAGATTCCGGCGCTCGGGTGCCAGGGCGGACGGATCGGTGCGGATCCGGCGGAACGCGCTGTTCCACACGACGAAGTCCAGGCAGGCGTCGTGCACCACGGCCGGAGTCGGCCACATCTCGTCGACCAGACGCTGCAGACGCGAGAGCTGATCGGTGGCGCGGTAGGTCACCACCGGGTCGGCCAGACCCGCCAGCCTGCGTAACTGTCTGTGCTGCACGGGTTCCAGGCGCAGCGCTCGGGCCAGCGCGTCGACCACCTGCGGGCTCGCGGTGATCTTGCGGCCCTGCTCCAGCCACGTGTACCAGGTGAGACTCACCCCGGCCAGTTCGGCGACCTCTTCGCGGCGCAAGCCCGGGGTTCTGCGGCGGCCCGGGATCAGGTCCTCGGGCAGACCGACGTCGGCGGGCCGCAAGCGGGAGCGGTGGGTGGTGAGGAAGGCGGCCAGTTCGGTGCGGCGATTTTCGCTCATGACGCTCCCGGTGTCTCGGCGAACAGTGATGTTCTGGGTAGCAGTATCGGTGCCAGGACCGCGAGGCGTCGGCGGCTTAGCGTCGTAGTCGAGAGGTGATCGCGAAAGATCAGCCGGGACAAGGGAGTACGACGATGAGTGACGACAACGGGCCGGTACTGGTGATCGGTGCCACCGGGCAGCAGGGGCGGGCGACCGCGGCGGCGCTGCTCGAACGAGGACGGCGGGTCAGGGCGTTCGTGCGCGATCCGGAATCGGCGGGTGCGCTGGCGCTGCGCGCCGAGGGTGCCGAGCTGGTGGTGGGCGATCTCGACGATCCGGGCAGCGTGAAGGCCGCGCTGGACGGCAGCGACAGTGTGTTCCTGATGCTCACGATGATGGAGGGGGTCCACATCACCGCGGCCGGGATCGCCGCCGAGCAGCGGCGGGGTGAGCTGGTGATCGATCTGGCGCGCGACAGCGGGATCGACCATCTCGTGTACAGCTCGCTGCGGGGCGCCGGGGAGGACTCGGGGGTGGAGTACTACGCCGCGAAGACCCACCTCGAGGAGTACATCGCCGCGCAGGGCGTCCCGGCGACGATCCTGCGGCCGGTGTTCTTCATGGACAACTTCCGGTCCTTCAATCGTCCGGTGCTCGACGATTCCGGCACGCTGCTGGTGAATCTCGCGGTGCGCGAGGATATCCCGATCTCGCTGATCTCGGTTCGGGATATCGGCGCCTTCGCCGCGCTCGCCCTGACCCACCGCGAGGAGTACCTGGGCCGCACGCTGCCGATCGCCGGTGATCGGCTGACCCCGCCGCAGATCGCCGAGGTCTTCGGCGCGGTGGCCGGGTTGCCCGCGCGCAGCGTGCAGGTGCCGATCGAGGCGGTGCGGGCCTTCGACGAGCAGGTGGGCAAGATGTTCGCGTATTTCAACGAGCGGCCCGACGAACCGCTCGACCTGGCCGCGCTGCGCGTCGCCCACCCCGGTGTGCAGGACCTGCCGTCCTGGCTGGCGGCTACCGGCTGGCGGCCGTAGCCGGCCGGCGTAGGGCGACCAACACGCCGAGCGACATGATCGTGAGGGTCGGCACGCCGAACCAGTCGCCCCACCGGCCGTACGGCGTGGCGCCCTGGCTGGTGCCGAGATCGGCTAGGGCCATTCGGGTTTCAGTGATGTCGGTTTCGACCGCGACGGCGATCCGGCCGCGCGCGTCGACCCCGACCAGTTCGCCGAGTTGCGCGGGTCGGGCGATGGCGATGCCCGACTCGACGGCTCGCACGACGGCCATGCGGCTGTGCAGCCAATGGTCGACGGTGAAGTCCAGGGCGGGGGCGAGCAGCAGGGTCGCCCGTTCGCGCGGTTCTCGCGGACGAGGTCGGGGTGGTCGAGATCGGCGCAGATCGCGAGTGCCCATGGCCGACCGGGTACCGGCACCACGCTCCGGCCTGCCCGCAAGCCGGCTTCCAGGCCGGGCACCAGATACCGCTTCGCGTAAACGATGTCACCCGGATAGGCGATGGCGGCATTGACGTTGCCGTCAGGGTGCTCCAGTTCCGACCCGACCACCACGTGTATTCCGCGCCGCGTGGCGACTTCGTCGAGTGGTCCGCTCAGCAGGGCGATGTCGGATCGGGTGGCATGCCAGGCCTTCTCGGTGAACACGACGACCTGCGCGCCCTGATCGGCCGCGCGCCCGACCATCGTCACCGCCTCGGCGATCATCGCCGCGCCGGGTGCGGAATCGACGGGAACGTACATCGGCGGCTGCGCCAGCGCGACGACCGCGACCCGGACGACAGGCCCCTCGGCGGCCGAGTACCACGCACCGACCCCGCCGACCCCGAGAATCAGCACCACCGCGACACCGAAGGTCCGGCACCGCACCGTCTTTCGCACCGATGACACGGCCGGGGCGTCGCCTGCGAGAGCGCGGCTTCGGCGCATGTTTCGCCCCTGATGCGCGGTACCGGCAGCACCATCGATCGTCACCGTTTTCGGCGTCGCCACGGCATCGGCAGTCGGGTGCGGGCACGCGGTTCGCTCTCCCGGCACCGTCACGGCCGCGATGACGGCGGGCACGGCCAGCACCAGGAAGCTGATCCCCGCGACGCCGGTGACCGCCGCGATCCGCACGATCGGTCCCACCTCGGCCTGGGAGTAGCCGATGCTCCACCACGCGCCGACCCCGCCGACCAGGCGGTGCAGGTATTCCGCGCAGGTCCAGGCGGCGGGGAAGGCGAGCGCGGCGAGTCCGATCCGCCGACGCGCGAGCAGCGTGCGGAACAGCAGGACACACGCCCCGTAGGCGATGGCACTGCCGCCGAGCAGTATGGCGGCGGCGGTCAGCGGTTGTTCCAGCGTCCGGACGAAATACGGCCAGTAGCGGGTAGTTCCGCCGAGCCACGACAGCACGGCCGCCGCGCCCACAGCCCAGGCGGGATAACGCGGCGCCGTCCACAGCACCGGTAGTGGCGCGAGAAACGCGACCAGCGGGATCGGATGCAGGCCGGTTCCCACCGCCCACAACCCTGCCGACAGCGCCGTGGCAGCGCACCAGATACCTACGTGGACAGATCTTTTCGTCGAGAACGTCACCGCTCGATGGTGGGTGCCAACCGGCCCCGCGCACATCGCCCGGGCGAGCGGTCTCGCCTCCCTCGCGCGAGGGGGGTCAGCGTCCCGGCAGCCCGTTGTCGCCCGGCGCCACCATCCCGGATTCGTAGGCGAACACCACCGCCTGCGCCCGGTCGCGCAATCCGAGTTTCGCCAGGACCGAGCTGACATGGGTTTTCACGGTGTGCTCGGTGACGACCAGGCGCGCGGCCAGTTCCGCGTTGGATCGGCCCGCGGCGAGCTCGCGCAGGATGTCGCGTTCGCGGGCGGTGAGGGCCGCCAGGTGGGGTGTGGCATCCGGTCGACGGGTGCGCGCGATCTCGGCGATCAGGCGGCGGGTCACCGACGGGGCGAGCAAGGCCTCCCCCGCCGCGACGACGCGGACCGCGTTGACGAGTTCGGTGCGGCGAGCGTCCTTGAGGAGGAACCCGCTCGCACCCGCTCGCAGGGCCGCGTAGACGTAGTCATCCATGTCGAACATGGTCAATACCAGGACTTTCGCGTCGCCGGCCGCGCAGATCCGGGCGGTGGCGGCGACACCGTCGAGCCGGGGCATCCGCAGATCCATCACCACGACGTCGGGCCGCAGCCGTCGTGCCGCCGCAACGGCGTCGGTGCCGTCGGCGGCTTCACCCACGACCTCGATGTCGGGTTCGGCTGCCAGGATCAGCCGGAAGCCGGTGCGGAACAGTTCCTGATCGTCGACGACGAGGACCCGCATGCTCACTTCCCCTGTGTCAGTGGCAGTTCGGCGTCGACGGCGTAGCCGGTCGCGGTCGGCCCCGCACGGAGTACGCCGCCGCAGGCGTGCACGCGCTCGCGCATTCCGAGCAAGCCGAAGCCGGTGGCGTCCGATCGTGGCGCGGCGGTGCCGTCGTCGACGACGCTGACCCCGAGCCGGTCCGCCGACCAGCACAACGCGACGTCGACCCGGCTCGCCCGCGCGTGCTTGCCGGTGTTGGTGAGCGCCTCCTGCACGATCCGGTAGGCGGCGGCCTCGGTCTGCGGCGCGATCGGCGCGCGTGGTCCGTGTTCGGTGTAGTACGCGGCCAATCCCGCGCGCTCGGCCCGCGCGACGAGATCGGCGACGGCGGCCACGCCGAGTGGGTGTGGCAGGTCGTCGCTGTCACGCAGGGCGCCGATGCTGTGCCGGAGTTCGCGCAGGGCAGCGCGGCCGTCGTCGGCGATCGCGGCGAAGGCGGCGTCGGTGGCGGTCGGGTGCGCGAGCAGGGGGCCGGTCTCGGCGCGCAGGATCATGGCGCCGACGGTGTGGGCGAGGCCGTCGTGCATGTCCCGGGCGATACGCAGCCGTTCCCTGGCCACGGCGCTCGCCCGTTCCTCGTCGAGGCGGCGGGCCCGCTCGGCGAGAACGTCGATCTGGGCCTGGCGAGCCCGCGCCCCGGCGCCGAGCGCCCAGGCGGTCAGGAACGACATCGCGGCGTAACCGTAGGAGTCGGCGGATTCATGCGGTACCAGCAGCGAGACCAGGATTCCCGCCGCGACCAGCACGAACGCGATGCGCCGCCGGCTCGCCGGGCAGTAGGCGGCGATCGTGTAGACGCAGACGACGGTGCCGAACGGCAACACGGGCATGGCGTGCGCGCACGACAGCGCGGTGATCGCGGGTCCGACCACCGCCAAGGTGGCCAGTGGCGCCCGGCGCCGCCACAACACCGGAACCGAGGCCAACGCCGACAGGCCGACGATCCACCACGCCGCACCGGCGACGACGGCGGGCCCGACGGTCACGACCGTCACGATGACGGCGATCAGCACATCGATCGGTTCCGGCGGTTTCCGAAGCAGGTCCACGACGATCCAGTCTGACCGGTGACGCCGCGCCGCGCCTCCCTCGCGAGAGTGATTCCGGCGCCGCGCGGGTGGTTCCCCACGGCGGCGCTCACGGGCCTAGGCTGGATCCGGACCGGAGCAGCGGGCAGCCCACAGGCCGATGACCTGCGATGATGCCCGGCTCGGACCGCCCCGATCAAGAACGAATTGCATACATAGCGATGTGTGCATACGATAGCGACCGATCGAACCGCAGGGAGAGGTGAACACGATGGGCGCAGGACACGGACACGACCACGGGGTGTCGGCCGACAGCGACAAGCGCTGGCTGGCCGGGGCGCTGGCGGTGATCGTCACCTTCCTGATCGGTGAGGTGATCGTCGGCATCGTGGCCGATTCGCTGGCACTGCTCTCCGACGCGGCGCACATGACCACCGACGCCGCCTCGATCGTGCTGGCCCTGGTGGCGATCCGCCTCGCCAAGCGCCCGGCCACCGGCCGGATGACCTTCGGCTGGAAGCGGGTGGAGATCCTCTCGGCGCAGGCCAACGGCCTGACACTGCTGCTGCTGGCGCTGTGGCTGGGCTACGAGGCGATTCGCAGGCTGTTCGAGCCGCCGGAGGTGCACGGCACGCTGGTGCTGGTCACCGCGCTGGTCGGCATCGTGGTCAATGTGCTGGCGACCTGGATGATCAGCCGCGCCGACCGGACCAGCCTCAATGTCGAGGGCGCCTACCAGCACATCCTCAACGACCTGTTCGCCTTCATCGCGACCGCCGTGGCCGGCCTGGTCATCATCCTCACGGGCTGGGTGCAGGCCGACGTCGTCGCCACCCTGATCGTGGTCGTGCTGATGATCAAGGCGGGCATCGGGCTGATCCGGGCGTCGAGCCGGATCTTCCTCGAGGCCGCCCCCGACTACCTCGACCCCGAGCAGGTCGGTCGCGACATGGCCGCCCGCGACGGCGTGACCGAGGTGCACGACCTGCACATCTGGGAGATCACCTCCGGCTCCCCCGCCCTCTCGGCGCACGTGCTCGTGCAGCCGGGGCACGACTGCCACGCGGTTCGCGAGGACATCGCGCACATGCTCGACCACGAGCACCACATCGAGCACGTCACCTTGCAGGTCGACCACGCTCGGCCCGCGGTCATCGGGATCGGCGCCGCCGACGACGACAGCCACTGCGGCGAGGCGCACGGCCCCAAGCACGTCTCGACCGGGCGGGCGCCGCACACGCACTGACCCCACGAACGAGGGAAGGCCCCACACCGGCAACGGTGCGGGGCCTTCTCGTCGGTCACGCTGTCAGGGCGGACCTGGTCGTTTCATCGACCTGGGGCTGGGGTCAGCCGCCGAAGGAGCCGGTCCACAGGGTGTCGACCAGGCCGTGCAGGGCGGCGCCGAGGGTGTCGAAGAGGCCGTTCAGGGCGGCACTACCGGTGTCGATGATAACGGGGATCATAATAATTCCTCTGTTTCTCGCATAGGCCCAGCCGAAGCTGGCTTACAGATGGCCTATCGACACCAGAACGCCGCGAGTTACGACATTCGGAGAATTCGTGACCCTCGTAACAACAACCCATTGAAACCTATTACCACCTGCGGTTTTGCTCAAATACCTCACGTTTCTGAGGGGATTATGAGAATCGCATGAGATTCATGTTGCGCTCATCCGATAAGCCCGAATTTCCGATGCCCCGAGAAATAGGGGCACCGATCACGAATACATAGCGCGACATCTGGTCACACATATTCGTCGCCGCGGATGGGTCGGCCGCCGAACATCCCCGCGACCAGGCCGAGGAAGCCGAGGTGGGCGCGCAGCGCGGCGCCGTCGCGGGCGACGGAGGCGACGGTGGCCGTCCCCGACGTCACCGGACGGCCGGCGAACCGGTCGGCCAGCCAGGCCAGCACGACCGGAACCACCAGGAACTCCAGCGGCAGATGCGAGCCACGGCGCACGCGCAGGTATTCGACCGTCGCGCCCGCCCGCCGATAGCGCTCGACGTGCGCGTCGACGTCGGCCACGGCGATGACCTCGTCGCGCACGCCCTGCACCACCAGCAGCGGGGCGGCGGGCGCCCTGGTGCCGGGCTCGATGTCGGCCAGGATGCGGCGCAGGGCCGGTTCGGCCAGCAGCCCGGCGAGGCCGTCGCGCAGATGCCGGGTGACGTCGCGGCGGGCGAAGCGCCACAGCAGCGCGAAGGTGGTGCGCTCTTCGGCTTCGCCGAGCAGGCCGCGGTACCGGTCGTCGAGGTGGTCGTCGAGGACCGGGTCGAGATCGGGGTAGGCCCGGCGCAGACCCGCGACGAACGCGGCCGGGAATCCGGCGAACCAGCCGCCGTTGAGGCGGACGAACGCCGCCGCCGGATCTCCGACCGGCGACCCGGCCGCCGCGCCGACGATGTTCAGCTCCGGCGCGTAGTCGGCGGCCAGCTCCGCCGCCCACGCCGTCGCCAGGCCGCCGCCGGAATAGCCCCACAGGGCCACCGGCGTCGACGCGCTCAGACCCAGCGGCACGAAGCCGAGCGCGGCTCTGATCCCGTCCAGCGCCCGGTAGCCGGGCTCGCGGGCAGCGCCGAACCGGCCACCGAGGCCCTCGTGATCGGGCACCGACACCGCCCACCCCTGCTTCAGCGCCATCGCCACGATCGGCAGTTCGAGCGGTGCGATCGAGCCGGTGGTCCGCGCGCCGAGCCGCAGCGCGTAGGAGGGAAAGCACCGCGGTGCGACGGCGTCGATCGCGCACTGGAATGAGATCAGCGGTCGCGGGCGGGTGGGGTCGGCGCCCCACGGCAACAGCACCGTGGTCACCGACACCTCCGGCGCGCCGTCGAGATCGCAGGTCCGATACAGCAGTTGCCAGGCCACGATCCGCTGCCGCACCACCCCGAACAGGGCCAGCTCCACCGAACGCGAGCGCACCACCGTGCCCGGCGCGAGCAGCTCGGCTCCGGGCGGGGCGAGGTAGAACGGATCGTCGGGCGGAAGCAGTGGCGCGGTGCCCCACTGCGTCAGCGCGGGCAGGTCGAGCCTCATAGGCTGCCGCCGCCACCGAAGAACCAGGGGTTGAACGTACAAGTCAAGGCGGGGCTGCCTTCCGGATCGAGAGCCCGCAGCGCGATCGAGGCCGCGCGGGGCGAGTACATCATGGTCAGGTGGTCGGAGACGTCCTGCTCACACCCGTCCTGCAGGGCGATGTTGTCGACGGTCGCGTCGGGCCCGGCCCGCAGGAAGACCATGTCGAGGGGGTTCATGACCTCGTCGTAGCGGGAGCCGACCACGGTGTAGTCGATGCCGGGAACGGTGTCACCGGTGGCGTTGAGCGTGGTGTAGAACGGCGAGCCGACGGCCTGTTCGACATTGGCGACGCCGATGATCGGCCGGTAGAAGCCGAGGATGTCGATGCCGGCGTTGTTGATCATCCGGCCGAGCGTGGCGATGCCGAGCAGCGCGGTGCCGTGGTGGGTGGCGCCGAAGGTGACCAGCTTGTCGACCTTGCCCTGTCCACCGTCGAACTTGAGGTACTGGTTGGCGATCGTGCCGCCCTGCGAATGGCCGACGATGTCGACCTGGTCGGCGCCGGTGGCCGCCCGCACCCGTTCGATGAACGCCGCGACCTGGTCGGCGGAGTCGGCCATCGGCCCGACCCCGTAGCGGCCCGGCAGCACGGCGCCGAGCCCACCGCCCTCGAGCAGCGCCGACTTGCCGTAGTTCAGGGCGAAGACGCAATATCCGGCCTGCGCCAGGCGCGGCGAGAGGTAGGAGAAGGTGTCGTAGGCGTTGAGCCAGGTGCCGTGCAGGAGCACGACGGGGCGCGGATGCCGCGCGCTCGGCGTGCAGTCCCAGCGATTGGCGCCGGGCGGCGCGGCGTCGGGGTGCAGCAGGCCGTAGGCGAAGGCGGGCAGATAGGCCGACATCTCCGGCCCCTCGCCGACGGCGTCGGAGGCCCGGCTGCCCGAGGAACCCGAGCTGCTGCCGGAGGCGCTGCCGGTGTCGGCGATGGCGGTGGGGCGACGACCGTCGGGGGTCGTGGCCATGCCGGCGTCGAGGTATTCGGCCAGCGAGGCGATGGTCGGTTCCAGCACCGGGTCGGCGGTCGCCGTACCGGCGCCGAGGACCGAGGCCGCGGTGAGACCCGCGGCGATGCCGAGTCCGCACAGGGTGCGGCGCAGTGGCTGCGTCGTTGCAATCATGGTGGTCACTTCCTCGAACCGCGTCGGCCAGCGTTGGCTCGGACGCGCTCAGCGAATCTATGACCGGCGCCACATCGCTGTCACTGCACGGTGAACCGAGAAAACCCGACTCTTGTTGGCGCGAGAACCAAGATCTGTGCCTTCTCGACGGGAGGTGCCCACGACGCCCTGTTCTCGGACACAATCGAGTCATGCTCGCCGAACACCCCGTTTCCGCACCACCCGCTTTGACCGCACGACTATTGACACGCTGGCCGCAGATCGCCGAGCGCATGCTCGCCGCGGGGCTCGGCGCCACCGCGCCCGCCGAACTGCCGCCCGGCCACTTCACCGCGGAAGTCCTGCCGACCATCTACGCCTGCGGGCGCGCGGTGCTCGAGGCGATCGCGGCCGAGCGCGAGTTCACCCAGGCCGAGGTCGCCGCGTTCGTCGGGCCGGTCGCCGAGCGCCACGCCGAGGACCGCCTGCCGCTGCCGATGTTGATCGGCGCGATCCACGGCTCGGCGCAGGCCGTCCTCGCCGAGGCGTCCGCGCTGGCCGAGCCCACGGAGATGAACGACCTGATCCGGGTCGGCAGCGGGCTGCTCGAGCTACTGCGCCATATCAATGTCACCGTCGTCGAGACCTACACCGAAGTCGAGCAGTCGATCTATCACGCCGAGCGCGAGGCCCGCCGGGAACTGTGTTCGGCGCTGGTGCGCGGGCTACCCGCCGAGGAACTCGCCGCGCGCGCCGACACCGTGCTAGCCGAGCAGTACACGGTGCTGGCGATCCACCTGAGCGAACCCGCCCGCACCGGCAGCGCGGCCAACCTGGTGACCCGCCGCCGCATCCGGGTGCTCCAGCGCGCGCTCGACGAGCTCACCGGCACCACCACCCCGGCCACCTTCGACGGCGCCAACGGCATCGCGCTGCTGAGCAACAGCTCCGAGACCGACGTCCTGGACGCGCAGCGCTTCGACGAGCTCGCCGCCCGGCTGACCGAGCAGTACGGCGTGACGGTGTATCTGGCCGAGTTCTCCGGCGTCGCCCGCGATGCCATCCCGGCCGCGGCCAAGGACGCGACCGAGCTGACCGAGCTGGCGCGGCTGCGCGGCAGGCCCGGCGGCTGCTACCGCCTCGACGACCTCCTGCTCGAATATCAGCTCACCCGCCCCGGCCCGGCCCGGGAACGCCTGGCGCAGCGGGTGATTCCGCTGCTCGGCAGCCCGCACCTGATCGAGGCGCTGGAGGCGCACCTGCGCCACGGCGCCGACCGCAAGACGGCCTCGCGCAGAATCCACGTGCACCCCAACACCTTCACCTACCGGTTGCGCCGCATCGCCGAGCTCACCGGCCTCGATCCGGCCGACCCCACGGATTCGCGCATGCTGGCCGCCGCGCTCACCGTGCACCGGCTCGACACCCCGCAGCGCCGCGGCGAGGATCAGCAGGTCTAGCGGGTCAAGCCGTCGGCGACGGCGCCGAGCCCGGCGGAGATCGCGGCGCGCTGCGCGGGCTCGAGCACGTCGACGAACACCCGGCGCACGACCTCGACGTGTCCGGGGGCCACGGCGTCGAGCTTGGCCCGGCCCGCCGCGGTGAGCACGGCGTTGACGCCGCGGACATCGGTGTCGTCGTCGACGCGGCGCACCAACCCGGCTCGCTCGAGCTTGCCCACCTGGTAGGTGAGCCCGCTCTTGGAGGTGTAGATCGCGGCGGCGAGGTCGGTCATCCGCATCGCGCCGCCGGTCTCGGCGGCGAGCCGGACCAGCACCTCGTACTGGGTGTGCGTGAGCCCCTCCCCCTTGAGGTGCTGGTCCACCGCGCGGTCGACGAGCGCGCCCGCGGCCAGGAACCTGACCCACAGCCGCATCTCCTCGGCATCGAGCCACCTGGGTTCTTCCATGCCGCAAACCCTAATCACTTCGGCGGAATAGCTGCGCATCGCGTATTGTTCAAATTTGAACATCAGTAGTTCACCCGATCCGAAGGAGCCCACCGTGACCATGCCGGTGCTCTACCTCTCCCACGGCGCCCCGCCGCTGATCGATCACGCCACCTGGCCCGCCGAGCTCGCCGCCTGGTCGGCCGAGCTACCCCGGCCGCGGGCGATCCTGATCGTGTCCGCGCACTGGGAGTCGGCCCCGGTCACCCTGGGAGCGACCACCACCGTGCCGCTGGTCTACGACTTCAGCGGCTTCGCCCCGCGCTACTACGCCGAGCGCTACGCCGCACCGGGCGCGCCCGATGTCGCCGCCCGGGTGCGCGAGCTGCTCGGCGGCACCGTCGCCGACGCTCCCGACCGCGGCCTCGACCACGGCGCCTACGTCCCGCTGAGCCGGATGTACCCCGATGCCGACATCCCGGTGCTGCAACTGTCGATCCCTACACTGGATCCGCGGGACCTGATGAAGCTCGGCCGCGCGCTCGCGCCGCTGCGCGACGAAGGCGTGCTCATCATCGGCAGCGGGTTCTTCACCCACAACCTGCGCGCGCTCACCGCCGACGACCACCACGTCCACTCGTTCACCGCCGAGTTCGACGACTGGGGCCGCCGGGCCCTCGACGACCGCGATATCGACGCGCTGCTCGACTTCGAGCACACCGCCCCCGCACCGCGCCTGGCCCATCCGCGCACCGAGCACTTCGCTCCGCTGTTCCTCACCCTCGGCGCCGGCGCCGAGGACATCGACTCCCTGCGCACCGTCATCGACGGTTACTGGTTCGGGATGGCACGACGCTCGGTTCAGATCGGCTGACCGGGCGAAACGGAAAGGACATCGCCATGACGACGACATCGACCACCCCCACCGACGCCGGCCTGCTGGTGCTACGCCTCGGCGTCGGCGCGACCATGGCCGCGCACGGCACCCAGAAGCTGTTCGCCTGGTTCGACGGCGGCGGCCTGTCCGGAACCGAGAAGTTCTTCGCGGCGAGCGGCTATCCGATGGCGAAATCCTTCGCCGTGGTGGCCGGACTGAGCGAGACGCTCGGCGGCATCGGCCTGATCCTCGGCCTGTTCACCCCACTGGCCGCCGCGGCGATCCTGGGCACGATGCTCAATGCGATCGCGGTGAAGTGGGGCGGGTTCTTCGCGCCCAAGGGTGTCGAATACGAGACGATCCTGGCGGTCGCGGCGACCAGCCTCGCACTCAGTGGCGCAGGCGGTTTCGCGCTCGACCGGTTCGTCCCGGGGCTGCGCGACTACAAGCTCGTCTACGGCTTGGCCGCTATTGCCCTGGCCGTGATCGTGGCCGGTATCACGCTGCTGATCCGGAATTGAAATTCAACGAAAAAACCCGCTATTCGACGTGTGCATCGAATAGCGGGTTATTCGTTTCCCGACAAGGAAAGTCTTACTTCAGCGCGCTTTACAGGTAGGCGCTGCACACCGGCCAGGCGCCGGGACCCTGCGCGGCCAGCACGTTCTCGGCGACGCGGATCTGCTCCTCGCGGCTGGCGTTGTCGGCGGTGCCGGTGCCACCGTAGGCCTCCCAGGTGCTCTGCGAGAACTGCAGGCCGCCGTAGTAGCCGTTACCGGTGTTGATGTTCCAGTTGCCCGTGCTCTCGCACTGCGCCACGGCGTCCCAGTTGTTCGCCGAGGCGGTCGCGGTGGTCAGACCGGCCGGAACGGCGATCATGGCGCCGGCGACAGCGGCGAAACCGAGGGCACGAGTGGTGAACTTGCGATTGAAAGACATAAGGATTCCTGCCTGCGCCCACCGGCTCGGTGATGAAATCCACCGCGTCCCTGCCCCTCAGTAATGTCGGGGATCCTCGAAATCGCGGGGCAGGCTTTCCGGTGTTCTGCGATTCGATTCGGCTCGGGTTGTTGTTCAAGCCGTGACCGAATGTAGCCGGAATGCGAGCCGAGATCACGTCCGGATCACGGACGCGTCTGTACCGGCCATTGTCCAAAGGAACAGTGTTCCGCGCTGGTCCGCCGTGACAAATCCGTAATCACATTACTGTCGTTATAGCACCGTAATGTGATCGGGATCACCAGGTTATAGAGACCCGGGTCACGTTTCCTATCCGGCAATTCGGGCATCGTGCCCGCGCGGATCAGCGATATTCGGGGTTCTCGAAGCCGAACCGGCAGCCGGCATCCCATTCCGAGCGCTGGTTGCCATGCGCCGGGATGCCGCCGACATCGCGCAGGATCCGAGCCAGATGCAGGAGATTCCAGGTCATGAAGGTGGTGTTGCGGTTGGTGAAGTCGTTGTCCGGGCCGCCCGAACCGGGGTCCAGGTAGGACGGGCCCGGCCCCGCCTCGCCGATCCAGCCGGCGTCGGCCTGCGGCGGAATGGTGTAGCCCAGGTGCTGGAGGCTGTAGAGGATGTTCATCGCGCAGTGCTTGACGCCGTCCTCGTTCCCGGTGATCACACAGCCACCGACCTTGCCGTAGTAGGCGTACTGGCCCGCAGCGTTGAGCTGGGAGGAGTTGCCGTAGAGCCGCTCGATCACCCGCTTGGTGACCGAACTGTTGTCACCGAGCCAGATGGGCCCCGCGAGCACCAGGATGTCGGCGGCCATGACCTGCTCCTGCAGCGCGGGCCACGCGTCGGTGGCCCAGCCGTGCTCGGTCATGTCGGGCCAGACACCGGTGGCGATGTCGTGATCGACCGCGCGCAGCTGCGAGACGGCGACGCCGTTCTCCGCCATGATGTGCGCGCTGACGTCGATCAGCCCCTGCGTATTGCTCGGTTCGGGCGAGCGCTTGAGCGTGCAGTTGATGAACAGCGCCGACAGATCGTCATAGGTCGCCATGGTCGTTCGGCCTCCTCGGTGGATGACGCGGCAGTGAACCCGCCACGCGGTACCGTGCCCGCACCGCCGGTGACGTTACGGCCGCGAGATCACGTTCCAAGGCGCCGCGAGAGCACAGCACGATGTCACGAAGGACGGCCCGCCCCGGCCACCGCGCTCTCGGCCGCCCGGTGCGGCAGGTCCGGGTCGCGATCCAGCCGGAGCAGGACCAGCTGGCGCTGGACCGGCGCCGCCGACCTCGTCGCGAGGTTGTGGGGCTAGCGCTGGAAGTACTGCTCGAGCCGGGCGCGCACTGTCGCTCTGGCGCGGTGCAGGATCACCCGTTGATTGCCCGCGGAGATGTCGAGCAGCGCGCAGACCTCGTCGGCGGAGTAGCCGTCGACATCGCGCAGGGTGAGAACCGTGCGGTGGCGGGGCGGCAGGGTGGCCACGGCGGCGGCGAGCAGGCGGGCCACTTCGGCGCGCTCGGCGGCGTCCTCGGGTTCGGACCACGGGCGCGGCTGGGCGCCGACCGCCCAGTGGCCCGGATAGCGGTCACCGGGTGGGCGGAAACGGCCCGGATCGACGGCCGGGCCCTCGTCCTCGGGCAGCAGCGTGGCGAACGGGACCGTGCGATGCTCCTTGATCCCGCGCTTCTTGGCGGTGTTCACCAGGATCCGATACACCCACGTCTTGAGCGAGGAGCGGCCTTCGAAACGGTCGACGCCCTGCACCACGGCCAGCCACGCCTCCTGCACGACTTCCTCGGCGGAGGCGTCGGTGGAGACGAACGAGCGCGCCAAGCGCAGCATCGAGCCGGACCAGGCGTCCACGACCAAGGCGAACGTCGCGTCGACTCCCGACCGTAGCTCGGCGACGAGCACGTCGTCGGCGGGCAGGGCGCCGTCGTGTCCCACCGGGTCTCCTCGCTGTCACCACTCGCGTCGCTGGCAGCACAGTACCGCCGTCGCGCGGTGTAACGCGCGGGACGGGTCCGGGAACGGAGAACGCATGCGAGAGAAGGAGAAGACCATGCCGCACCGCCGTACCCGCCGTACCCGCCGTACCGTCCTCAGCGTGCTGGCGGTGGGGTTCGTCGCCGCGCTGGTCGTCGGCCTGTACCGGTTCCAGCCGTGGCGGTTGTTCACGACGACGACCGTCGACGAGGCCCCGGTCACGGCGACGGGCGGCGCGCCGCTGTCGGTGATCGCCGCCGGCGAGTTCCTCTCCCACGAGCACGAGACGACCGGTTCGGCACAGCTACAGCGCTCCCCCGACGGCACACTGGTCCTGCGGATCACCGATCTGCGCACCTCCGACGGCCCCGCGCTGCACGTGTGGCTCACCGATCAGCCGGTGATCGGCGACGACTGGCACAACTTCGACGACGGCACGCACCTCGACCTGGGCGCGCTCAAGGGCAACGAGGGCAGTCAGAACTACACCCTGCCCGCCGACACCGATCTGTCGGCGATCCGGTCGGTGAGCATCTGGTGCGCCCGCTTCCACGTGTCGTTCGGGGCGGCCACGCTGACGCCGGCCTGAGCGGGTCAGGCGGGGCGATGCCAGTCGCGAAAGGCCGCGAGCAAGGTGCTGCGCGCGTCGCCGGAGAGCTGCTCGGGCGTGAGTTCGCCGAGGTCACGGGTGGTGCGGCGGATCTGGTCGAGGTAGACCTCGCAGCCGTCGCACTCGGCGAGATGGGCGAGGAAACGCAGCTCGGTCTCGCTGTCGAGAGCGCCGTCGAGGAACCCGGTGACCAGCTCGACGAATTCGTCGCAGTCCATGCGTCCTGGCTCCTCTCGCTCGCTCGGCACAGCATAGTCATCGCCGCACCGGTTCAGAGCCCGGCGCGGGCCCGGCGTTACAGCGGGGGTGGCCGCCGTCACCGGCTCAGGCGAGCAGCCGCTTCTCCGTCGCCACCGCGACGGCCGCCGCCCTGGTGTCGACGCCGAGCTTGTCGTAGATGCGACCCAGGTGCGTCTTCACCGTCGCCTCGCTGATGTGCAGCGCGCGGGCGATCTCGCGATTGCCGAGGCCCCGCGCGAGCTGGCCGAGGATGTCGCGCTCGCGGGCGGTGAGGGTCGGGCCGGGATTGCGCATCTTGGCCATCACCTTCGCCGCGACCGGCGCGGACAGCGCGGTCTGTCCGCTCGCGGCGGCATGGACGGCGGCGAACAGTTCCTCGGGCCGTTCGGCCTTGAGCAGGTAGCCGGTGGCACCCGCCTCGATCGCGCGGGTGATGTCGGCGTCGGTGTCGTAGGTGGTGAGGACCAGGACGTGCGGGGTCGGGGCGGGCTGCGCGGTGATCCGGCGGGTCGCTTCGACGCCGTCCATGTCGCTGCCGAGTTGCAGGTCCATCAGCACCACGTCGGGGTGCAGGCTCGCCGCCAGCGCGACCGCGGCCGGGCCGTCGGCGGCCTCGCCGATCACCTCGATATCGGGCGCGCTCGACAGCAGTGCGTGCAGTCCGGCGCGGACGACCGCGTGATCGTCGCAGATCAACAGGCGCACGGCGGGATTCACAAGTGCCGATGCTAGCGCGCGGCCCCGGCCGGAACAGCGCTCCTCGTTGCGCACACTGTTCGTCAGACGTACAGTGTTCGACATGACGAACAACGTGCGTACGGCGCGGAGTGGGGACACCACCCCCGGCCCGATCGCGGCGTTCGCACGCTTCGTGGCGTGCGGCGGCGGGCTGGGACTGGTCTCGAGCGCGGCGGTCGGGCAGCTGGCCTGCGTGCTGCCGTGGGCCGTCGCGAACGCGGTGGTCACGATCGTCTCGACGCTGCTCGGCACGGTGCTGCACGCGCTGATCACCTTCGGCGGGCGCGCGCTGCCGGGGTGGCGGGAGCACTGGCAATCGGCGGGCTCGGCCGCGGCGGCCTACGCGGTGACGAGCGCGGCGATGTTCGCACTGTTCGCCGTCCAGCCGTCGCCAGGCGTATCGACCGTGCAGGTCGTCTATCTGTCGGCGTCGGGGCTGGCCGGGATCGGACGGTTCCTGGTGCTGCGGATGGTCGTCTTCGCGGGCCCGGAGCCGGCCGCGCCGTCCATCGCCGCACGTGGGCCGGTCACGAATACCGGCGCACCGGTCGAGGTCGTCGGCGCCGGGCGGCCCGCGGCCGGGACCCAGGCCCCGGTCCGGATGCGACCGAGCACCACCCGACTGGTCCTACCGGCGCCCCGGTCGCACCGGCACTGGATGCCCGCGGCGGCGTAGCGAATTCAGCCCACGGCCAGCGGAATCGCAACCGAGAGCACCGTGCCGTCCCCCGGCGCCGACTCGATCGCGCAGGTCCCGCCCAGCTGACGCACCCGCGCCCGGATCGCGGGCAGGCCGTGCCCGCGATGCTCGTCCGGATCGGCCAGGTCGGTGGGATCGAAGCCGCGCCCGTCGTCGGCCACGTCGAGGACGATCTGGTCGTCGAGGCTGGTCAATGTGATGGTCGCGGTCGTGGCCGCCGCGTGCTCGCGCACATTGGCCAGCGCCCCCTGCGCGACCCGCAGCAGCGTCGCCTCCACCCGCTGGGGCAGCGGGCCCGGCGTCCCCTCCAGATGACACCGCACCGTGAGCGTGTCGGTGGACTCCCGCGCGGCGAGCGCGGTGAGCGCGGCGGCGAGCGACCCACCGGCGGCCAGGTCGGCGGGCGCGAGGTCGTGGACGAAGCGACGGGCCTCGGCGAGGTCGCGTTCGGCGATCTCGGCAGCCGAGCGCAGATGGTCGCGCGCCAGCCCGGGATCGCTGTCCCACACCAGATCCGCCGCCTGCAGCAGCATCCGCTGGCTCGACAACCCCTGCGCGAGAGTGTCGTGGATCTCCATGGCGAGCCGTTCGCGTTCGGCGAGGGTGCCCTCGCGGCGTTCGATCTCGGCCAGCTCCCGCCGGGTGCGGACGAGGTCGTCGATGAGCGCCGCCTGCTGCTCGGTCTGGCGGCGCATACCGACGAACAGCACGGTGGTCACCGCCGCGACCGCGGGCGGCGCGAGCACCAGGTTCGGGTCAAGCCAGCCCGCGATCCGCACCTGACTGAACACCACCAGCGCGGTCAAGGCGCAGACGAGCGTCACCGCGACCCGTACCGACAGGATCCGTAAACCGGTGTACACCAACGGAACCGCGCACCAGGCGAAGCTCGGCGCCAGCACCACCAGCACCGCCCAGGTCGCGACCAGCAGCGCGAACCACATCACCCGATACGAATGCCGCAGCTCGCTCATCGCGTAGAGGACCGCGAGCAGCAGGGCGAGGGCGACGACCAGCGGGGTCGATCGCGTGTCGGAATGCCGGATCAACCAGCGCATGAGCGAGGCCGCCAGCAGCACGTAGAACGCGCTGTACACGATCACCGTGAGCAGTCGCGTATCGTCGTTCCGGTCGCCGAGTGTGCTCCGCATCGGTACCTCCCGTCCACATCAGCTGGGCAAACTCCCCCATTCTCTCCCGCCTGCCGCCGTGCCCGGGTCATCCGATCGGTTGACCCGGGTGTCGCCCGATCCGGCCGCGCAAGTGCAGCCACATCGCCGATCCGCGCGGGCCGCCGAGCGAACAGGATGGATAGCACCAGGCCACGGCACCACCGCCGGACGGCCGAGAATCCGATCAGGAGCAGCCATGAGCACCCAGTTCAGCACCCGCAACCGTCTCATCGTCGCCGGCGCCTCGGCGGCCGTCGTCGCCGCGGGCGTGGTGGGCGCGGTGACGGTGCAGGCCCAGAACCCCGACCCGGCGACCCGCACCCCCGTCGTCGCCGATGCCGCCGACACCAACCTGACCCAGAGCACCCACCTCTCGATCGCCGCCGCCACCAAGGCCGCGCAGACCGCGCTCGACGCCGCGGCCAAGGAGAACCAGCGGGTCAGCGTGGCGGTCGTCGACCGCAACGGCAATGTCATCGTCACCCTGCGCGGCGACGGCGCGGGCCCGCAGTCCTACGACGCCGCCCAGCAGAAGGCTTTCACCGCCGTCTCCTGGAACGCCCCCACCACCGAGCTGAGCAAGCGCCTCGAGTCCGCCCCGCACCTGGCCGACATCGACGGCACCCTGTTCCTCGGCGGCGGCGCCCCGGTCAAGGCCAACGGCGCCCCGATCGCGGGCATCGGCGTGGCCGGCGCCCCCAGCGGCGACCTGGACGAGAAGTTCGCCCAGGCCGGCGTCGCCGCGATCGGCGAGTAGTCCCGAACACCGGCCGCGCTGTCTCAGCTCTCCCTGCGCGCCCTGGCCCGGCGTTTGCCCTCGTGCATGGCCCGCACCCTGGCGATCGGGATGGTGTGCCCCTCGGCGATCAGGTCGGCCGGAAGTTCCTGCGGTGCGGGCATTTCCGTAGTCCACGGGTCGGTGTCGCCGAGGAGGTTCGGCGCGCTGCGCAGGGTGAAGTCGGCCGGGACCACGTCGTCGATATCGCTCCAGCGCAAGGGGAACGAGACCGGGACGCCGGGGCGGATGCGCGGACTGTAGGCGGCGATGACGGTGGCGCCGCCCGCCCGCGTCGAATCGAGGAAGACCTTGCCGTGGCGGTCTTCCCTGATGAACGCGGTGGTGCCGACGGTGGGGTCGATCCGTTCGGCGCGGGCGGCGATCGCGCGGGTCGCGGCGGCCGCGTCCTCGATCGCGATGCCCGGCACGACCGGAACGAACACGTGCAATCCCTTGGCCCCACTGGTTTTCACCGCGCCGTCGAGTCCGTCCGCGGTGAGCGCGGCCCGGATCAGCCGGGCGCCCGCCGCGGCATCACGAAAGGTCTGTCCCGGCGACGGATCGAGATCGAGCACCAGATGCGTGGGTCCGGCGCTGTGGTCGACCGGCAGCAGGGTCGGGTGATACTCCACCGCCCGCTGATTGCCGAACCACAGCAGCGTCCGCTCGTCGTTGCCGAGCGCGTAGGTGACTTCCCGATGCGAACTCTCCGCCCACACCGTCACCCGCGGCACCCACTCCGGCGTGTACTTCGGCAGGTTCTTCTGCATGAACGGTTCCTGCCCGGGCCGCACCCGCACCACCGACAGCGGGCGGTCGCGCAGCACGCGCACCAACCGCTCCCCGGCGAACTCCAGGTAGTCCACCAGGTCCCGCTTGGTCGCCTCGGCACCGTCGAACAGTGGTTGGTCGAGATTGGACATCTCGACCCCGCCCCGCACTTCCTTGCTGGCCATCGCCCCACCCTCCCCCGTCCGTCCCCCGAGGTCAACCAGCCGTTTTGGTCGATTGCCCGGTCGTCGGCTATCGTATGTTCCGCGCGGTTCACGCAGCTGAATCGTGGTTCTGGCCCCGTCGTCTAGCGGCCTAGGACGCCGCCCTCTCACGGCGGTAGCGCGGGTTCAAATCCCGTCGGGGCTACAACGAACTCCCCGGTCATCGCGACCGGGGAGTTTTTTCATGCCCGGCCTCGTGCAACACATTGACAGACGTTGCACCTTCCATACACTGTGGGAGATGTTGCACCAGGAGGTGACGTGGCCGAACAGACCGCACTGGGCAGGCGGCTGGACGACCTCGCCGCCCGGCCCGACGCCATCACCGCGTTCAAGGCGGCCCGATCCGGCTTCCTCGCCGGCCGCAGGCTCGAGATGAAGGAGCTCGCCGACGAGCTCGGCGTCAACCGGGCCACCCTGTTCCGCTGGGTCGGCGGCCGCGACGAGCTGCTGGCCGAGGTGATCTGGTCGGTGGCCGATCCGACCCTGCGCCGCGCCGTGGCCGCAAACACCGAGCGGGGTGCGCGCCGGATCGCCGGTGTACTGGGCGATTTCGCCGAGGCGGTCAACACCTCCGACGCCTTCCGCCAGTTCCTGCGCCGCGAACCCGAACGCGCGCTGCGCCTGCTCACCACCCGAGCCGGTTCCGTGCAGCGCCGCTTCGTCGACGTCATCGCCGGCCTGCTCACCGAGGCGATCTCGGCGGGCGAGCTCGATCCGCCGCTGCCGGTGCCGGAACTGGCGCTGCTGCTGGCGCGGATCACCGAGACCTTCATCTACGCCGACGTGATCAGCGGCGAGGAACCCGACGCGGCCAAGGTGGTCCAGGCGTCGCTGGTTCTGCTGGGCGAACGGCCCGAACAGTAGGAACCCGAAAGGAAAACCATGCAGCGCACCATCTACTCCGAGGACCACGAGGCGTTTCGCGCCTCCGTCGCCGAATTCGTCAAGCGGTCGATCGAGCCCAACGCCGAACGCTTCGCCGAGGAACGCGCGATCGACCGCGACACCTGGCTGGCCGCCGGTGAACTCGGCTACCTCGGACTCGGCGTGCCGGAGGAGTTCGGCGGCAGCGACGCAGGCGACTACCGGTTCGCCGCGGTGCTCGGCGAGGAACTGGCCAAAGCCGGTGCGGCGCTGTCGTCCTCGTTCGGCATCCACTACGACGTGTGCGCGCCCTACCTGGTGGAACTGACCACCGACGAGCAGAAGCGGCGCTGGCTGCCCAAGTTCTGCACCGGCGAGATCATCACCGCGATCGGCATGACCGAGCCCTCGGGCGGCTCGGACCTGGCGGCGCTCAAGACCACCGCCGTACGCGACGGCGACGACTGGATCATCAACGGCTCGAAGACGTTCATCACCAACGGTTTCAACGCCGACCTGGTCATCGTCGCCGCCCGCACCAGCCCGGAGAAGAAGGCCAAGGGCATCACGCTGTTCGTGGTGGAGAACGGTATGGCGGGCTTCACCCGGGGCCGCAAGCTCGACAAGGTGGGCCAGCCCGAATCCGACACCGCCGAGCTGTTCTTCGACAACGTGCGGGTGCCCGACGCCAACCGGCTCGGGGAGACCGACCGCGGCTTCATCTCGATGATGGAACGGCTGCCGCAGGAACGCATCGGCGCCGCGATCTCCAATATCGCCCACGCCGCGGCGATCCTGGACGAGACGCTGGCCTACGCCAAGGAGCGCAAGGCGTTCGGGCAGCAGATCGGCAGCTTCCAGTACAACAAGTTCCTCTTCGCCGAACTGGTCACCAAAGTCGAAGTGACGCAGGCGTTCGTCGACCAGGGCATCGCCGCGCACGCCGCGGGCGAGCTCTCCGCGGTCGACGCCGCGAAGGCGAAGTGGTGGTCGGCCCAGGTGCAGAACGAGGTGCTCGACGCTTGCGTGCAGTTGCACGGCGGCTACGGCTACATGCGGGAGTACCGGGTCGCGCGGGCGTGGATGGACGCCAGGGTCACCAAGATCTGGGCGGGCTCCAACGAGATCATGAAGGAGCTCATCGGCCGCGATCTCGGCCTGTAAGTCGGTGCCAGGAGAGAGTGCGTCGCGCCCGGCGCAATTCCACCGGGCGCGACGCGACGCCGGTCAGTTCAGGATGATCGGCAACGCGGCCAGATCGTTCTGCGTGAGCACCGGCAGGTTGCCGAGCTCGCTGTCGGGCACGGCCAGCCGCAGCTGCGGGAAGCGGNGCCAGATCGTTCTGCGTGAGCACCGGCAGGTTGCCGAGCTCGCTGTCGGGCACGGCCAGCCGCAGCTGCGGGAAGCGGGCGAACAACGCGGGCAGCGCGATCGCGGCCTCCAGCCGCGACAGCGCGGCGCCCGGGCAGATGTGCGGGCCGTAGCCGAAGGCCAGGTGGCGGTTGGCGGTCGGGCGGGTCACGTCGAACTCGTCGGCGGTCTCGCCGTGCACCGCGGTGTCGCGGCCGATGGCGCGGTAGGACATCACCACGCCCTCGCCCTTGGCGATCACGGTGTCGCCGACGGTGATGTCCTCGGTGGCGAAGCGCATCAGCAGGTGCGAGACCGGGCCGTCCCAGCGCAGCGACTCCTCGATGACCTGCTTCCACTCCACGTCGCCCGCCAGGACTTTCGCCAACTGCTCGGGCTCGTTGAGCAGCGCGCGCACGGTGTTGACGATCAGGCTGACGGTGGTCTCGTGCCCGGCGGCGACGAGCGCCTTGATGTTGCCGATCGCCTCCTCCTCGGTGAGCGGCTCGCCGCCCTCCTCGTCGGCGACGACGAACGCCGAGGTCAGATCGTCGCCCGGGTTCGCGATCTTCTGGCGCACCTGATCGGTGAAGTACACGTCGAGCTCGCCGATCACGCGCAGGCGCTCGTCCTGCGGGGTCATCACCGAGAAGAACTTCTTGTACCAGTCGAGCAGCTGCGCGTGGTCCTCGCGCGCGACGCCCATCAGGTCGCCGACCACGCGCATCGGCAGCGGGTAGGCGAAGACCGACTTGAGGTCCACCGGCGCGCCGTCGGCGCCCGCGGCCGCGAGGTCGTCGAGCAGTTCGAGGGTGAGCCGCTCGATCACCGGCCGCAGTTCCTCGAGCCGACGCGGCGCCAGCGCCTGCGCGGTCTTGAGCCGCAGCCTGCGGTGCTCGGCGCCGTCGACATTGAACATCGAGCGGTCGACATCGACCATGCCGATCAGTGGCCACTGGTTGGTCACCACGCCGTCGGTCCACAGCTTCCACGCGTGGATGTCCTTGACCAGGCGGCTGTCGGTGGTCAGCTGACGGGCGACCGCGTGGTCGGTGACGGTCCAGGCGGGCACACCGAGCAGGTCGATCCGGGCGAGCGGACCTTCGGCGCGCAGTCGGGCGGTCTCGCCGTTGAGGTCACCGACCATGGGGTCGATGGCAAAGGGGCACTGGGAACTCACGACGAACCTCCGACGGGTCTAACTGGTGTGAAACGAACGGGCAGTGCGGTCATGCCCCGAAGGAAAGCCGAAGGTCGCCGGGTGAGTTGCTCGGCGGGAACCGCCAGGTCGACATCGGGGAGCCGGTCGAGCAGCACCTCGATCCCGGTCCTGGCGATGATCTCGGCGATCTGCTGCGCCGGGAAGGGGCAGCGGTATTCGCCGTAGCTGAACGCGAAGTGCGCGTTGTTGCCGGTCGGCACCGTGTCACCGTCGGTGAACGACTGGCGGATGTGCGGGTCGAGATTGGCCGCGGCCAGCCCGAGCAACAGCATGTCGCCCGCCCGGATGGTCTGGTCGGCCAGGCGGGTGTCGCGCGCGGCCCAGCGCCCGGCCAGGATCGAGGTGGGGCCCTCTTCCCAGAGCACCTCGTTCATGGCCTGGCCGACACTGCGCCTGCCGCCGCCGAGCGCCGCGGCGAACCGGTCGTCGACGAGCATCAGGCGCATGGAGCTGCCCAGCCAGTCGGCCGTGGTGAGGTGACCGGCGGCGGTGATCGCCATCAGGTCGTTGATGTACTCCTCGTCGGTGAACGGCTCCGGATCGGCCAGCATCAGCGACACCAGATCGCCGGCGGGCCGCGCGCGCTTGGCCGCGACCAGCCGGGCCATGTGCTCGCCGAAGCGGGCGTGCCCGGCCTGGGCGTCCGCGCCACCGTCGGCGAGCAGTTTCATCGTCAGGGCGAGGTCGGCGGCGTCGCTGTCGGGCAGGCCGAGGATGCGGCCCAGCGCCAGCACCGGCAGCGGCTCGGCGAACTCGGCCACCAGGTCCGCGCTGCCACGACCGCAGAACCCGTCGACCAGGCGATCGGCGAGTTCCTCACAGGCCCGGCGCAATTCGAAGTGGTCGACCGCGTCGAGCGCGGGCTCCACCATCGCCAGATGCCGGCGATGCTCGGCGCCCGCGGTGAAGTAGATCGAGGGCATCGGCCGACCGACCATCGGCAGCAACGGCCAGTCCTCGGGCACCCGGCCCCACTGGTTCCACAGCGAGACATCGCGCGGGAACAGCAGCGGATCGCTGGTCACCTGGTGCAGTTCGCGATAGCCGATGACCAGCCAGGCCGGGAACCCGCCGGGCAGCTCGACCGAGACCACCGGACCGTGGTCGCGCCGCATCCGGCGGTAGACCTCGTGCGGTTCGATGTGGAATTCGGGGCCGCTCAACGGCACCGCGCCGGTGATCGGGCAGGCACCGGTGCCGGTGGGTGTGCTCATCAGACGGTCTCCCCCTGCGGGACAGCGGAATACAGGTGCTCGACCAGGGCGATCAGCACCTGTTTGCTCGATTCGCGCGAGCGCGCGTCACACATCAGCAGCGGCACCGCGGGATCGAGGTCGAGCGCGTCGCGCACCTCCTGCGGCTCGTGCGCGTCACCGAAGTCGTTGCAGGCCACCACGAACGGGGTGCCCTGATGCTCGAGCCGGTCGATCGCGTACCAGGAGTCGGCGATCCGGCGCTGATCGACCAGCACGATCGCGCCGAGCGCGCCGGTGAACAGCCGATCCCACAGGAACCAGAACCGCTGCTGGCCGGGCGCGCCGAACAGATACAGCACGTGCTCGTCGTCGAGGGTGATCCGGCCGAAGTCGAAGGCCACCGTGGTGGTCGACTTGCCGGGAACCCCGGTGGCGTCGTCGATCCCGACACCGACGTCGGTCATCGTCGCCTCGGTGTCGAGCGGCCTGATCTCGCTCACCGACCGCACCAGGGTCGTCTTACCGACGCCGAATCCGCCGATGACGACGATCTTCAACCCGTGTTTGGCCGTGCTGTGCAGCGGCGCCATGGCCCGCTCCGGCGCGGATTCAGAGCTTGCGAAGTCCAACGAGCACCTTCTCGAGGGTGGAAGCATCCAGCGACATCGCCACCGACAACGGTGGCCGAACGGTGATCTTCCCCGCGTGCAACAGGTCCCCCAGCAGCACCGTGGCGACGCCGACGGGCAGGCGCAGTTCCGCCGCGATCTCCACGACCGCGGTCGGCGCCCGGCACATGTCCAGGATCGCGACCTGCTCGGAGGTCATCCCCGCCGACGGCGCCGATTCGCTGACCACCAGGGTGACCAGGTCGAAGTCCTCGGTGGCCGGGGCCCGACCGCCGGTCAGGGTGTAGAACCGGTCCGGATCCTCGTCGCGGACCGACCTGCTCAATTCGGCGCTCCGCGTCTGGGCTGGGCGGCCATATGCTCGCCGAGCTGTTCGACCAGCTCGTGCATGGTGTGCCCGACCAGCCCCGCGTCGGCGTCCTCGGCGGCCACCACCGCTAAGTGCGCGCCGCGCCCCGCCTCGACCACGAACAGGATGCCGCCGTAGAACTCGGTCATCGACTGGCGAACACCGCCACGCCCGTCACCGAACTCGACGGAAGCCCCGTGCGACAGGCTCTGGAACCCGGCGGCGATCGCGGCCAGCTGATCGGCGCGGTCGACGTCGAGTTCCGGTGTGTGGCAGATCTTCAGGCCGTCCCCGGACAGCAGCAGCGCGTGCCGGGTGCGTGGGGTGCGGGCGAGCAGTTTCTCGAGCAGCCAGCCGAGATTCGTCGGGGCGGTGGTGGTCATCGGTCCTCCATGGGGTCGGGAGCAGTGGCGGCGCTGCCTGGGTGCTGGCCTGACTGATCCGCCCCGCGACCGGGCGCGGACCGCTGGAACGCGCCGAGCGCGGCCGGTTTGGCCGGTGCGGTGTCGGCGACCGGGGTCCCGGCCAGGCCGTCGGGATGGACTTTGGCCAGGGTGTCGCCCCTGCGTCGCTTGGGCAGGGCGGGTGAGGTGGACACCGTGGGCGTCGGCGCCTCGGCCGGGGCCTGGCGGGTCTGCTGGCCGACGGTCTCGGCCCAGCCCGATTCGTCGGTGGTCCTGGCGTGCTGGGCTCGCGGGGTGGGTGCGTCGAACTGGCCGAGGGTGGTGAGCTGGGGTTCGGTGCGACGCGGGGTCGGCGCGGCGAGCGGGGCGCGACCGCGGCGTTCGGCGCGGGCGGTGAGCTCACGCGGGACGACCACGACCACCGCGGTGCCGCCGATCGCCGACGGCCGATACGACACGGTGAGTTCGTGTTTGCGGGCCAGATGGCCGACCACGGCCAGACCGAGCCGGGTGCCCGACAGCGAGGCCAGGTCGGCACCCTTGCCCTTGTGGTCGCGCCCGCTGACCGCGGCCTCGGCCCGGCGCAGCGCCGAGTCGCTCATCACCAGGCCGCTGTCCTCGATCGTGATCACCACGCCCGCGGGCACTTCCGCGGCGTAGACGTGCACCTCGGTGGTCGGCGGGGAGAAGTTGCAGGCGTTGTCGAGCAGTTCGGCCAGGGTGTGCATCACGCCCTCGGCGGCGTGTCCGGCGATACCGACGTCGGCCACGGCGCGCAGCCGCACGCGCTGGTACCCGGCGACGCGACCCATCGCGCCACGCAGGATCGATTCCATCGCAATCGGTTTGGCCCACCGGCGACCGGTGCGGGCACCGCTGAGCACCGCGATGCTGTCGGCGAGGCGTCCGGTCTGCGCGGTGCGGTGGTCGATGTGGAGCAGGTCGGTGAGCACGCGCGGGTCGGCGTGACGGTGTTCCATCTCGCGCAGCTCGGCCAGCATCGAGGTGGTCATCGCCTGGATGCGGCCCGCGGCGCCGGCGAAGGCGGCCAGCGCGGCGGCGCCACGGCGACCGTTCTCCTGCGCCTCCCAGGCGTAGTGCGTCGCGTGGTCCTCGGCGGTGGTGATCCGCTGGGTCGCCTCGGCGACGGCCGCGGCCAGCTGCTGTTCGGCCCGGGCGGCGGCGG
>NZ_JBCGFB010000074.1:0-13803 GCF_038752175.1 Nocardia sp. No.11
CACCCGCAGGGCGGGCGCGGCGACGGCGAGCGCGGCGCCCGCCAGCAGCTCCCAGACCCGCGCGATGCTGTCGTAGTAGGTCCACGCCTGGTGCTGCGCGGTGCCGAATGCGGCGTACCAGAACGAGAGCAGGCCCAGCCCGGCCAGCGCGACCAGCAGCGTCGGGCGACCGGCCGCGCCGCGACGGCGCAGCCACGCCCACCCCGCGAGGACGGCGAGGATCGCCAGATAGAACTGGCCCTGCACCGACATCGACCACAGATGCTGCAGCGGGCTGACCGAGGGGTCGGGCGCGAGATAGTCGAGTTCGGCCGTGGCCAGATACCAGTTCTGCACGTAGAACATCGAGGCCAGCGTCTGCGCCGCGGTCTCGCCCAGCTGGGTGTAGGGCCGCAGCGCCACGGTGGCGACCGCGATCGCCGCCAGGACGACGACCAGCGAGGGCATCAGCCTGCGCGCGGTCCGGCGCGCGGTCGCGCCCGCGGCCACCCCACCGCGCCGTTCGACGCCGCGGACGACCGCGCCGGTGAAGAAGAATCCCGACAACACCAGGAACACGTCGACGCCGCCGGACACCCGGCCCGCCCACACGTGGAACGCCACGACCAGCGCGATCGCCAGACCGCGCAACCCGTCCAGATCCCGACGCCGGACCGCCGGACCGGCGAGCGGTCCGGACTGGATTGTCGCCTCCGGCTGAACCGGCAACGCGGATTGCACCTTCGGCACCAACGACCCCACAGATTCGTTTCCCTACCCCACAGCGCGGGGGTGTGTTTCCCGGCAAGTAACCATCAATTTGCCGTAGCGACACCGTGGAAGCAAACCGCCGAGCCGTGCGCGGGGCCGTCGATGTGAGGGGTCAGTCGACGCGCCAGGGCGCGGTCACCAGGACCGCGGCGTCGGTGTCGTCGAGGTCGATGTCGAACACCTCGGTGAGGACTTTCGGCAGGTCGGTGGGGTCGAGGTCGCGCGCGGACCAGGTGCCGTCGGGGTATTCGGTGGTCAGCGTCAGGTCGTCGAGGACGTGGTGCACGTCGGGCCGGAAGCGCTGCACGAACGGACGGGTGGTGAACGGCGAGCGTGGCGAGGTCGACACGAAATGGTTGCCGACGGCGTAGTCGATCCGGTACTGCGGGTCCAGGGTGAACGCGTAGCGGTCCTGCCAGCCGTCCCGGGCGAACTGGTGCAGCACCCACAGGTCGGCGCCCAGTTCGCCGGTGCGGCGTTCGAGCCGGAAGCGCCACCGGCCCAGCGTGAATTCGCCGTGCTCGTCGGTCAGTTCGAACGGCGCGAGCGGCCCGGCGCCGAAGCCGACGTCGCAGATCCACACTCGCGCGTCGTCGTCGGTGGTGACCCGGATCAGGGCGTGGGTGGCGGGCCGGATCGCGCCGGAGTCGAGCGAACCCATGGTCACCCGGCCGCTGAGCCCGGTGACGCCGAAGCCGAGCCGCTCCAGCGCGGCGGCGAAGAGGGTGACGTTCTCGTAGCAGTAGCCGCCGCGGCGCCGGGTCACGAGCTTGTCCTGGAGGGTGGCCAGGTCCAGCGGGATGCCGCGCCCGAGGATGATCTCGAGGTTCTCGAACGGCACGGCCGTGGTGTGCGCGGCGACCAGCGCGTGCAGGGTCCGCACGGTCGGGGTCCGTGGCCCGTCGTAGCCGATGCGCGCCAGGTAAGCGTCCAGATCCAGCTCTTCGCCCTGCCAGCGGTCGGCCCGCTGCGTCGGTTCGGTCACCGTGCTCCTCTTTCGCCTCGACAACTCCCCCCGGACAACGCACCGTGCCGGATCGGTGTTCCGCCGCGCCCGTCGACGCGGGTCAGGCGGCGCATTTCGCGCCGACGGGCGGCGCGGGCGCGGTGACCACGCCCGCCCCCACATCCACGACGTAGTCGCCGACGGCGGGCGCGAGCGGTTCGGTGCCCGCGAGCAGGCGCAGCACCACGCACCCGCCCTCGAAGAACGCGGGTCCGATGTCGTGGTTGCCCGGCACGACGGCGCCGGACAGGTCGCGCCCGCTGACGACGGTGTAGAACGAGTACGGCTTGCCCGCCGCCGCCAGCGCGTCCCGCAGCTCCACACTGGTGCGGAACGGCACGATGGCATCGGCGGTGCCGTGGATCAGGAAGGCCCGGCGCATGCTCATCCGGTCGGCGAGCAGCGCGGGTGAGCGCTCGGCGTAGGCGAGCGGGCAGCCGATCGGGGTGCAGCCGCCGGCGTCGCGTTCGATCTGACGAGGCAGCGCGGGATCCACCGCCGCGCCGTCGGCCCACATCGTGAAATCGTCGGCGGGACCGTAGTTGTCGACCCAGTAGTCGAACAGTCCGGCGGGACCGTGTGCGACAGCCAAGCCGCTGGTGATGCCGCCCTGGCTCCAGCCCCACAGCACCGTGGTCGCCACGGCCGGGTGCGCATCGCGGTACCACCGGGTCGCTTCGACCACGTCGTGCCAGCCCGCCCACAGATTCCACTCCCCGGCCCGCCACGGTCCCTCGGCGCTGCGCAGGTCCATCAGCAGGATCGGCGAGCCGCCGACGAGCGCCAGCGAGGTCATGTACGGCGCGAAGTCGGCCGAGGAGCCGCCGTGCCCGTGCACCGCCACCACCAGCTGATCGTCCGAGATATCGCCCGGCGCACAGCGATACGGCTCGTACACCCGCCCGGTGGCCCGCTCGCCGTCGACGGTGATACGCACCGGGACCACGCTCACCCCCGGCGCGCACACCGGCTGCGCGACCGCGCCCGGCCCACCGACGAGCACACCACCCACCAGCACCACCACCGCCGCGACGACCCGGCCCCACTGCCTCATGCCGTGATTGTCCGCTGTCGCGGTGCGCCGGACCCACCGCACACGTCGCGACACGCGACCGTAGGGGGCGGCTAGCGCACCGCGACAGCTGAGCACCACAGCCAGCTCAGCGCGCGGCAGCTCAGCACAGCATCGCGACTCAGCGCAGCGCTTCCTCCGCTCCGCGGTGCAGCTGCACCGGCGCGGTCTTGCTCGCGGTCTCGGCGGTGATGCCCTTGGCGGCCGGATTCGCCTGTTCCAGTTGCGGTTTGCGTTCCAGCAGCGTCTCGGTGAGCACACAGGCCAGGTTCGCGTCGAGGTCGTCGCGGACGACGAGCAGGTTGGGTACCACGATGGTCGGCACATCGGCGGCCAGGCCGTAGGTGGCCGCGGGGATCGGCGCGGTCTCGTAGACCGGGTTGATCTCCTTCAGCTTCGGCAGCACCCCGGTGATGTCGAGGAACCGGACCTTGTCCTTGGCGGTGGTGAACAGGTCGGTGATGCCGGGCGTCGGCAGGCCGCCGGACCAGAACATCGCGTCGATCGAGCCGTCTTTGAGCCCGTCGACGGTCTTGGTGAGGTCCAGTCGTTGGGCGGCGATGTCGCTGTCGGGGTCGAGGCCCGCCGCCTGCAGGACGCGCTGCGCGATGACCTCGGTGCCGGATTTCGGCGACCCGGTGGAGACGCGCTTGCCGCGTAGGTCGGCCAGGGAGTTGATCCCGGCCTCGGAGCGCACGATGACCTGGGTGTAGTTGTCGTAGAGCCGTGCCAGCGCGCGCACCGGCTGCGCGCTGGTGAAGCTGCCCTTGCCCGCCACCGCGTCGGCCGCGGAGTCGGCCAGCGAGAACCCGACCTGGTAGGTGCCGCCGACGACCTGCTGGATGTTCTGCACCGAGGCGCCCGTCTCGGCGGCGGTGGCCTTGACCTTGCCGTCGGTGGCGGCCGAGATCTGCTCGGCGTAGGCGTTGCCCAGCGCGAAGTACACGCCGGTGGCATTGCCGGTCGCGATGCCGATCCTGGTGTCCTGCCGCACGTCACAGGTCACCGCGCCGCCGGCGTCGGTGGTCGGGGTGTCCTGGCGTCCACCGCATCCGGTGAGCAGCGCGGCCGCGGCGGACACCGCCGCCACGGCGACCATTGTTCTGAGCATGAGGTCCCCTCTCGTCGACGGCCACGTCGCCGCCTGCTGATGTCCACGGATCACGGTGTGGCCGTGGCTGTTCGGCGTCGCCGCCGGTCGACGACGCCGGCGAGCACGGCGACGAGCAGGACCGCGAGACCGAGCACGGTCGCGGTCGGATTCGGGTAGAGCAGGATCAGGCCCGCGGCCGCGGCCAGTCCGCGCGGCACCGGTCCGATCGCGCCGATGCCGAACAACCAGCCGCCGGTGGCCGCCGCCAGCGCCGCGACGCCGACGCAGGCGGCCGCGCTCACCCACAGCACGTCGAGCAGGGCGCCGCGCCCGAGCAGGTGCTGGCCGGCGTCGGTGAGCACGAACATCAGCGGCACCAGGAACGCAGGCAGCGCGTAGCGCAGGGCCGCCCACATGGTCGGCATCGTCTTCGCGCCGGTGACCGCGGCCGCGCCGACGGCGGCCAGCGCGGTCGGCGGCGTCACCTCCGAGAGCACCGAGAAGTAGAAGACGAACATCGCGGCCGCGGGCGCGGCGACATCCAGGTCGAGCAGCGCGGGTCCGATGATCACCCAGCCGATGACGAACGAGGCCGTCACCGGCACCGCCAGCCCCAGCAGCGACAACGCGATCGCCGCCAGCACCGCGGTGGTCGCCAGTACGACGGCGGGATCGTCGGAGAGCACCGATCCGGCGCGGACCAGCAGCGACGCCAGTTGCGCGCCGAGACCGGTCTTGGTGGTCATCGCCGTGATCACGCCCGCCGCCGCGCATACCGCGACCACGGGCAGCGCCGAGCACATGCCCAGCGACAGGGTGCGCAGGGCCGCGAGCGTGAACTGCCCGGCATCGCGCGCCGACCACTCCCGCCCCGGCGCGTCGGCCGGGGATTCCGCGGCGGCGACCGACCGCGCGCGCAGAATCCGGTCGGGCACGGCCAGGATCAGCGCCAGCACCGTGGCGTAGACGACCGCGCGGGTCGCGCTCATCCCGGCCAGCAACAGCACCACGATCACGATCAGCGAGGAGAAGTGATACCCGAAGCGCCCCAGCAGCTTCCACCACGGCCTCGGCAGCGGGCCGTCGGCCAGGTCGGCGGGCGCGCGCCCCTCGGCGTGGATGCGGCGGGCGTCGATCTCGACCGACAGCAGGATGCCGAGGTAGTAGAGCAGTGTCGGGATCAGCGCCCAGCCGAGCACCGTCACATACGACACGTCGAGGTATTCGGCGACGATGAAGGCCGCCACGCCCAGTGTCGGCGGGGACAGGATCGCGCCGACGCCCGCCGCGGCCAACATGCCGCCCGCCTGTTCGGGCCGGTAGCCGGCCCGGCGCAGGATCGGCCAGGTGACCGCGCCGGTACTCACCGCGGTCGCGGTGCCCGACCCGGAGACGGTGCCGAGCAGGAACCCCGACACCACCGCCGTGCGCCCCGCCGCACTGTGCGAGCGCCGGAACAGCGAGACCGACAGATCGACGAAGAACCTCGCGGCACCGGAGAATTCGAGGACGGCGCCGTAGAGGGTGAACAACACGATGTAGCTGGCGGCCACGTCCAGCGGGGTGCCGTAGAAGCCGCTGCCGGAGTTGTACAGCGCGTCGACGATCTGGTCGACATCGAGCCCCGCGTGCGCGATCGCCCAGCTCTGCGGCAGCAGGCCGCCGTAGTAGCCGTAGGCGAGGAACACCAGGCAGACCAGCGGCAGGATCCACCCCGTGGTGCGGCGGCAGGCTTCCAGGATCAGCACGAGCAGCACCGCGCCGAACACGACGTCGACCGGGGCCAGCATGCCCTGCCGGTCCAGGAAGGCGTCGTATCCGCCGCCGCCCGCGCCGAGGGTGAACGGCAGCACCGGATACAGGCACACGACCAGGGTGACCGCGGCCAGCACCCAGTCCAGCGGCGCGGGCGCGTCGGCCCTGTCGAGCCTGCCCCAGCCGGAGCGGTAGCTCAGGAACACCAGCGGCAGCGCGATCGCCAGGAACACGACCAGGTAGTACTGGCTGCCCTGCGGCAGCGGCCGGAACACCTGCCACAACGCCAGCGCCGCCAGCGCGAACGCCACCACGCCGACCAGCCGGGCCGGGAAACCGGTGAGGGTGCGGGCCGGTCGTTCCTGGTCGTCGACGCCGAGTTCGGCCGAGGTCACGACCGGTGGCGCTGCGCTCATGAGCGCGACGATAACAACACCGGCAGGCGCCCGGCGGCGAAAACGGCGACCGGGAATTCTGTACAAAAGTGACAGAACCCCCGGCCTTCGGCGTTGTGTCACAGCACGATCCACCCGACCGCTGCGACCGGGACGGCACACTCGGCAGGCGGTGACGCGGGGATGTCGGTGGGTCCGCCTAGGATCCGCGCATGCCTTCGATCGATACCGCGCAACGCCGGGCCCGCCTGGCGACCAGGCATCGGCTCGCGCCGTCGACCCGCTCGACCGAGCCGACCGAGATCGCGCGTTCGATGGTGGTCCTGCACGCCACCGATCCGGCTACGGTCTATCTGTCGGTCGGCGCGCGCGGCGTCGACCTCACCCCGGCCCACGTGGAGCGCGCGCTCTACGACGAGCGCACCCTGGTGCGCCTGCTCGCCATGCGCCGCACCATGTTCGTCGCCCCGACCGAGCTGGTCCCGGTGCTGCAGTCCTCGTGTTGCGACGCGCTGGCGATCAAGCAGCGCAAGGCCTACGGCCGCTACCTCGAGCAGGCGGGTGTCGTGGACGGCGATGTGCAGGAATGGCTCTCCGATGTCGAGGCCGAGACGCACGCCGCCCTGCTCGCCCGCGGCGCGGCCACCGGCGCCCAGCTGAGCAAGGACGTCCCCCGGCTGCGCACCCAGATCGATACCGCGCCGGGCAAGTCGTATTCGAAGCCGACCAGCATCACCACCTGGGTGCTGGTGGTGCTCGGCGCCGAGGGCCGGATCGTGCGCGGCCGCCCCAACGGCAGCTGGACCAGCAGTCAGTACACCTGGGCTCCCGCCGAAACCTGGCTCCCCCCAGACCTTTCCCCGATCCCCGCCGCCGAGGCGCGGGTCGAGCTGGTGCGCCGGTGGTTGCGCGCGTTCGGCCCCGCCCCGGTGACCGACCTGAAGTGGTGGACCGGCTGGACCCTCGGCGAGGTCCGCACAACACTCGCCGAGCTCGACATCGCCCACGTCGACCTCGACGACGGCACCACCGGCATCGTCCTGGCCGACGACCTGGCTCCGGTCCCGACCCCCGAACCGTGGGCCGCCCTGCTCCCCGCCCTGGACCCCACGCCCATGGGCTGGCAGTCCCGCGACTGGTTCCTCGGCCCCCACGCCCCCGCCCTCTTCGACCGCAACGGCAATATCGGCCCCACCATCTGGGCCGACGGCCGCATCGTCGGCGGCTGGGCCCAGCGCCCCGACGGCGAGGTGGTCACCCACCTGCTCGAGGACGTCGGCAGCGACACCAGGAATCTCATCGACGCCGAAACCGACCGCACCACCGCCTGGTTCGGCGACATCCGCGCCATCCCCCGCTTCCGCACCCCGCTCCAGCGCGAACTGACGGCTTAGCCACCGGCGCGGCTCGCGGCTGCCCGATCCGGGGACCACACCACGTTGGGGGACGCGCACACATCCGCCCCGGTGGTGGCACGCGGCCACCGAGCGCAGCACGAGGATCAGCTGAAGACCGGCAGCCTGCGCCGAAGTCAGTCGGCGGTGAGATCCAGGCGGTCGAGGACTCCGGCCAGGCCGCTGCGGACCGTCTCGGCGTCGTCGATATCGGCGCCGTAGGTCACTTCGTGCCACGGTCCGAGCTGGTGCCAGAGCAGAGCGCGGCGGCGCAGGGAGTCGGTGCGGCCGTAGGCCGTGGCGACGGCGGCGGCGAAGGCGGCCGGTGCGCCGTACAGGGGCCATGCCAGGTCGTTCGCGGCGTCGCCGAGGTGGGTGTCGCCGAAGTCGATCACACCGCTGACGTGGTCACCCTCGACGAGGATGTGTTCGGGTCCCAGATCACCGTGGACGATCGTGTCCGCGGGAAGATCCCGCGCGGCATCGAGAATCGTCTGTGCCCGAGCCCGGCGAGCGGCAGGCAGCATCGGCACGACCTCGGCCCGGAACCGCCGCAGCGTCGCCTCCCGGTCGTCGCCGGTCTCGGTCGCCGAGGGCAACCCGTGCCGCACCGCCTCGGGGCCGGGGCTGTCGTGCAGGGCGCGAAGAAATGCGCCGATCGCGAGACCGTGTTCGGCAGTAAGCGATTCGACCGCCCGGCCGGGGACGAGCGCATGACGCACGACCAGCGGCGACTCCGTCACGACAGCGGGGACCGGCACCGGTAACGGCAGTCGCGGTGCCAGCCACGGCAGCAACCGGGTCTCGCGCCGGAGCTGGTCGGCGACCTCCGGTCGGCGCGGGCGGCGTTCGACCCAGCGGCCGTCGACCAGGACGGCGAGGCTGTCCCACCCCTGCGAGAACTCCACGCCCCCACGCTAGAGCACCGCTGGGCTATCGCGCCCCTTGATCGCCGTCGACGACCGTACGCCCCCACCGGGAACAGAACTGCCTGCCGTTGGTCCCGCGCTGCGGACGTCAGGCCCGCGATCGCCTCACATGTCCAGCCCGAGGTCCAGGACGCGAACCGAGTGGGTCAGGGCGCCGATGGCCAGGTAGTCGACCCCGGTGCGGGCGTAGTCGGCGGCCTGCTCGAGCGACAGACCACCCGAGGACTCGAGCTTGGTGTTCGGCGCGGCGGTGTTGCGACGCTGCACGGCGGCCTGGGTCTGCCAGAGCGGGAAGTTGTCGAGCAGGACCAGCTCGACGTTCTCGGCCAGCACCGCGTCGAGCTGCTCGAGGCTGTCGACCTCCACCTCGCAGGCGATCTCGGGGGCCAGCTCGCGCACGGCACGCAAAGCGTTGACGACCGAGCCCGCGGCGACGACGTGGTTGTCCTTGATCAGCGCCGCGTCGCCCAGCCCCATCCGGTGGTTGACGCCGCCGCCGACGCGCACCGCGTACTTCTGCAGCGCCCGCAGCCCGGGCAGCGTCTTGCGGCTGTCGCGGATCTTGCAGTCGGTGCCCTCGACCTCGTCGACCCACGCCGCGGTGGCGGTCGCGATGCCGGACAGGTGACACACCAGGTTCAGCATGGTCCGCTCGGCGGTGAGCAAGCCCCGCGTCGGCGCCTCGATGCTCAGCACCGAGGTACCCGGCTCCACCCTGGTGCCGTCGGCGACGCGGTCGGTGACGGTGTAGTCGCCCGCGCCGATCACCTCGTCGAGCACCAGCAGCCCGACGTCGAGGCCCGCGACGGTGCCGTGCTGGCGCGAGACCACCGACGCCTTGCTCACCGCGTCGGCGGGCACGGTCGCGACGGTGGTGACGTCGGGTCCGTAGCGCAGGTCCTCGTCGAGGGCGGTACGGATCAGCGTCAGCAGTTCCGCACGATCCAGGGCGGCATCCAGAGCCATCACTGCACTCCTGTTCTCGGGCGCGGCATGCGCCCGTTCGATCCAGCGGAGATCCTCACCGGCCCGCCGGAATTGCTTGTGCGGCACCTGATGCCGCGTACTGCCGGCCGGGCGCACCTCGGCGCGGTGCGGACCGGTCCGCCGAGCACCAGGCCGTCTCGATCGAGACCACGCCGTCGATGATCACCGCCGCGCGGCGTGCACCGGTCGGTGACGGGGCCCGGCGTTCGCCGCGCACCGATGTGCACGCCTGCGGGTGGTCGTTCACCGCGCACCGATCGACACCGCGACGGCATCGACCGCGACGGTGGACAGTCCGAGCGCCCCGTCCGCGCCGAGGCGAACCGCGGTGCTGTGCCGCTGATCCTCGACCGGACCCGGATACTCCGAGCGGGTGTGGCAGCCCCGGCTCTCGGCCCGGTCGGCGGCCGCGATCAGCAGCGCACGGGCGGTCAGCGTCAGCGCGGCGTCCTCGATGCGGCGCAACGTGCGCGCGGCGTCGAAAACTCCCTCGCCGGAGCCGGTCCCATCCAGCGGCTGGACCGCCCGAGGCGCGGCGACATCGAGCGGGGACACCACCGACCGGGCGGCGTCGATCCGGGCGAGCGCGATGCCGAGCCCGGCACCGTCCCGCACGACGGACGCGTGCTCGGTCATCGCCTGCTGCACGACTGCCCGCTCCGCGAAGTCCACCGTCCACGCCGGGATCTCCTCGACATCGGTGCGCGCACCGCGCCGTTCGACCGCCGCCGCTCCGGCGCGCTCGCCCACGACCAGCCCTTCGAGCAGGCTGTTGGAGGCCAGCCGATTCGCCCCGTGCAGCCCGGTCCTGGCGACCTCGCCCGCGGCGTAGAGTCCGGGCACCTCGGTGCGCCCCTCGGTATCGGTCAGCACCCCGCCGCACTGGTAGTGCGCGCCGGGCGCGACCGGGATCAGTTGCGCCGCGGGGTCGATCCCGGCGGCCAGGCAGGACGCGGTGATCGTCGGGAACCGCGCGGCGAAGCCGGCGATGTGGCGCGCGTCGAGGAACACGTGATCGGTACCCGTCGCCCGCATGCGCTCCGCGATGGCCCGCGACACCACATCGCGTGGGGCCAGATCACCGCGCGGATGTACCCCCGCCGTCACCGATTCGCCCTCGGCGTCGACGAGAATCGCGCCTTCCCCGCGCACGGCCTCGCTGATCAACGGCCGACGGCCCACCCCGCCCGGGGTGTAGAGCACCGTCGGATGGAACTGCACGAACTCGAGATCGGCCACCGCGGCCCCGGCCCACAGGGCCAGCGCCACACCGTCGCCGGTCGCGCCGGGCGGGTTGGTGCTCGAGGCGTAGAGCTGGCCGAGCCCGCCGGTCGCCAGCAGCACCGCGGGAGTACGGACGACACCGAAACCGTTGTCCGACATCGCGACGACGCCGCGCACACCCTCGGGACCGGTCAGCACCCGCAGCGCGGCGGCGCCGAAGAGCACCGGCAGTCCGGCCGCGTTGAGCGCGCGCTGTACCTCGGCGCCGGTGGCGTCACCACCGGCGTGGATGATCCTTCGGGTGCTGTGCCCGCCCTCGCGGGTGCGCGAGATCTGGCCGTCGCGGCCGAGATCGAACACCGCGCCGAGGTCGGTCAGCGCGGCCACGGCCGCCTGACCGCCCGCGACGATCGAGCGCACGGCCTCGACCTCGCACAGCCCGGCACCGGCCTCGACCGTGTCGCGCACGTGCGAGTCGACCGAATCGCCCTGCGGCGCGACGACCGCGATGCCGCCCTGCGCGTACTGCGTCGAGGTGTCGGTGGGACCGCCCTTGCTGAGGATGAGCACCCGCAGCCCGCGCAGCGATGCCGTGCGGGCCGCGGTGAGTCCCGCGACGCCACCACCGATGACCACCAGGTCGACCTCGGCCTCCCAGGAAACCGTAACCGTCGCCGTCATGGTCGTTACCGGTTCGACCGCGCGGCGAACGGCGCGGTCACTCCCCACCGCCGGGGTTGCCGATCGCGATCATCCGCTGCACCGAGGCGCGACCGGCCTCGGCCATCGCCAGGTCGACGTGCACCTCGTCGGCGCCCTCGACCAGGCAGCGCAGCAGCGCGGCCGGGGTGATCATCTTCATGTACTTGCAGGAAGCGCGATCGTTGACGGCCTGGAAGTCGATCCCGGGCGCCGCCTTGCGCAGCTGGTGCAGCATGCCGACCTCGGTCGCCACCAGCACCTGGTTCGACGTCGAGGCCTTGGCCGCGTCGATCATGCCGCCGGTGGACAGGATGTGCACCCGCTCGGCCGGGAACGCGCCCTCGCCCGCCAGGTACAGCGCCGAGGTGGCGCAGCCGCACTCCGGGTGCACGAACAGCTCGGCGTCGGGGTGGGTGCGCGCCTGCTCGGTGAGCTCGTCACCGTTGATGCCGGCGTGCACGTGGCACTCGCCCGCCCAGATGTGCATGTTGGCGCGGCCGGTCTCGCGCTTGACGTGTGCGCCCAGGAACTGGTCGGGCAGGAACAGCACCTCGACATCGGGGTCGATCGAGGCGACCACGTCGACGGCGTTGGACGAGGTGCAGCAGATGTCGGTGAGCGCCTTCACCTCGGCGGTGGTGTTGACGTAGGACACCACCTTCGCGTCCGGGTGCTCGGCCTTCCAGGCCCGCAGCTCCTCGGCGGAGATGGAGTCGGCCAGCGAGCAGCCCGCGCGCTGGTCCGGGATCAGGACCGTCTTGGCGGGGCTGAGGATCTTCGCGGTCTCGGCCATGAAATGCACGCCGCAGAAAACGATGGTGTCCTCTTCGGCCTCGGCCGCGATCCGCGACAGGGCCAGCGAGTCGCCGACGTGGTCGGCCACGTCCTGGATCTCGGGCAGCTGGTAGTTGTGCGCGAGGATCGTGGCGTTGCGCTCACGCGCCAGCCGCCGCACCTCCCGCGCCCACTCCGGCGTCGCTTCGACACCCGTGTACCCCGTGGGTCCGTCGAAGACCGAACCCATCAGCGTCGGCTGTGCGGTCGTCGTCGCCATGGTGGCTCCCTTCCTCGTGCGAACGGCGCCATCGCCTCGATTCGCACCTAACCAGGTTTTCGACTTAGAATCGAAAACGTGCCCCATAGTAACACCATCCACGAATCGCTCACCGCGGTGTTCCAGGTTCGCCGCTTCCCCGCCGACGTTTCCGCAGGTAGGAGTGCCGGTGGTCGATCGAGGCACCCGGAATTGGCGGTTCTGCTGTGGGAGCGAGCGCTCGACCCACAGAAGGGCACCTGGTCGCTGCCCGGCGGCCGACTGCGCGACGACGAGGACCTCGACGCCTCGGCCCGGCGCCAGCTCGCCGAGAAGGTCGACGTACGCGAGCTGGCCCACCTGGAGCAGCTCTCGGTGTTCAGCGCGCCCGATCGCGTCCCGGCCCCGCGCCGCATCGCCTCGGCCTACCTCGGCCTGGTGCCGCTGACCACCGAGCCCGCCCTCCCGGCCGACACCACCTGGCACCCGGTCTCGGCGCTGCCGGATATGTCGTTCGACCACCGCACCGTCGTCGACCACGCGCGCACCCGCCTGGCCGCCAAGCTCTCCTACACCAATATCGCCTACGCGCTCGCCCCCGACACCTTCACCATGTCGACCCTGCGCGAAATCTATTGTGCGGCACTGGGTTACGATGTCGACACGACCAACCTCCAGCGCGTCCTCTCCCGCCGCAGAGTGATCACCCCCACCGGCGACACCGCGCCCTCCGGCCGCGCGGGCGGTCGCCCCGCCGCGCTCTACCGCTTCACCGACTCCGGCCTGCGCGTCACCGACGAATTCGCCGCCCTGCGTCCCCCGAGCTGAGCGCTCACCCCGCCGAACCTGTCGGTGGCCGCTGTCACACTACCGAGCATGGGCGAAGACACCGCGAAGCCACAGATCACCTCCTACGACGATCCGGACGCGCCGTGGAACCGGGAATTCGACCCGGATGAGATGGCCGGCTGGAACGACGACGTCATCCGCGAGTTCCGGGAGAACGACGGGCGGGTCGGCGGCGACTACCAGGGCGCGACCCTGCTGCTGTTGACGACGACCGGCGCCAAGAGCGGCAAGCCGCACGTCGTCCCGCTCGGAGCCCTCTACCGGGGAGACGTGCTGTACGTCAGTTCGTTCATCGAAGACCGCTACCCGGCGTGGTATCACAACGCCAAAGCCGATGCGCGGGTAACGATCGAGCTCGGCGGCGAACGCTTCGCGGCGACGGCCGACGTGCTCACCGGCGAGCGCTACGACGAGTTCGCGGCCTGGGCCCTGGCCGAGAATCCACTGCTGGCCGAGTACCAGGCCAAGGTCGACAAGCCATTGCCACTGGTGATCCTGCGCCGCGCGCAGTGATACCCGCCGGCTGACGCCCGAGCGCGGCCGCGCTCGGGCACGACTTCGCTCGTCGCGCGACGGCTCAGCCGCGCGGCAGGATGCCGAACAACAGGGCGTCG
>NZ_JBCGFB010000074.1:13860-29791 GCF_038752175.1 Nocardia sp. No.11
GGGCACGACTTCGCTCGTCGCGCGACGGCTCAGCCGCGCGGCAGGATGCCGAACAACAGGGCGTCGATGCCCGCGGCGAACAGCGCGTCGTTGTCGACCGGCGCGCTCGCCCCGGCGGGTGCGCCACCGAACAGCGCCGTCAGATGGGGGTAGTCGCGCGCCGGGTCGCCGGTCGAGGCCGTCAGCGCGCCGGCCGGATCGCCGGTCGACAGGCCCGCGCGCTCCCGCGCGGCGAAGTTCGCGCCCCAGCCCGACAGCATCGCGACACCCATCATGACCGCGCCCGCGTCGAGTCCGGCCTGGGCCAGCGTGCCCGCCATGCGGTCCAGATAGCGCACCGAATTCGGGCCCATGCTCGACGGATTCGCCTCCACCAGCCACGGATGCCGTCGGTGCAGGGCGCGCGACTGCTCGGCCAGCGCGAGGACGTCGGCGCGCACATCGCCGGTCGGGTCCGGGTACCGATACTCCCCCGCCACCCGATCGACCATCAAGGCGATCAGGTCGTCCTTGCCGTCGACATACCGGTACAGCGAGGCGGCCGCCGTACCGAGTTCGTCGGCCACGCCGCGCATCGAGACCGCGCGCAGGCCACCCGCGTCGGCCCGCCGCACGCAGGCGTCGGCGAGCTGATCGAGGGTGTACGCCGGGCGCGGTCCCGGCCGGGGCGCCGCGCCGCGCGACCACAACGAGGTTCCGGTGTGCGTCATACCTGCCAGCATGCCGCAGATCGCCAGTTGCGAACAGCGTTAGCAGATGCGTATCCTGCAATTGCGAACACTGTTCCCAATGAAGGGAGATTGCCGTGCATGCCATCGAAGCCACTGCACTGACCAGGACCTATGGCGACAACACCGTGGTGGACGGGGTGGACCTGCGGGTGCGGGCCGGCCAGGTGCACGCCCTGCTCGGCCCGAACGGCTCGGGCAAGACCACCACCGTGCGCATGCTGGCGACGCTGCTGCGCCCCACCTCGGGCGGGGCCGCGATCGGCGGGTTCGACACGGTGCGCCAGGCCGACGACGCCAGGCGGCAACTGGGTCTGGTCGGCCAGTTCCACGCCGTCGACCCGCGGCTGACCGGGCGGCAGAATCTGGTGATGCTGGCCCGGCTCAACGGCTTTCGCGCGGCGGCTGCCCGCAGGCACGCGAAGGAGCTGCTGGACCGCTTCGACCTTGCCGTGGCGGCCGACCGGGTGGTCCGCACCTACTCCGGCGGGATGCGACGCAGGCTCGACATCGTCGCGGGCATGATCGTGCGTCCCGCCGTGCTGTTCCTGGACGAGCCGACCACCGCACTGGACCCGCACAGCCGCAACGAGATCTACCGGTATGTGCGCGATTTCGTCGCCGAGGGCACCACCGTCCTGCTGACCACCCAGTATCTCGACGAGGCACAACGCCTGGCCGACGCGATCACCATCCTGGAGGCGGGCCGGGTCGTCGCGGCGGGCACGCCGGCGGAGATCCTCACCGCCGTACCCGCCGGAGTGGATCTGATCGTCGACGATCCGGACCGCTACGACGAGGTCGCCGCGGTGCTGTCGAGATTCGGCGGCACACCCTCGTATCCGCCACCTACGCAACGACATTCGCCGCTGGAGGTCTCGTTCACCTTCCCCGGCGAGGCCCCCGGCCTGCTCCCGGTTCTGCGCGCGCTCGACGCCGCCGACATCGCCGTGCGCGATATCGGCGCCCGCGCGACGACGCTCGACGACGCGTTCCTCGCGCTCACCGGCCGCGATCGGGTCGCGACCGCCGGCTCGGCGCAGGTGCGGGCATGAGCGCCACCGAGACTCGTTCGGTCTCCGCGGTCACCGCAGCGGCGGCGCTGTTCGAACGCGTCCTGACGAACTACCGCAACTCCCCCGGCCTGTTCGCGATCACCCTGGCAGCCCCGCTGGGCATGATGGTGCTGTTCGGCTTCGTCTTCGGCGGAGCGCTGTCCGGTGGCGGTGACGCCACCGCCTACCGCGCCTACCTGGTGCCGGGCGTGCTGGTCCTGGTGGCGGCCATGGGGCTGACCTCGACGGCGTCCACCGCGAACGCCGATCTGCACAGCGGGTTCACCGATCGGCTGCGCGCGCTGCCGCTGTCCTCCGCGGCCGCGCCGGCCGGCTTCGCGCTGGCCGAAACGGTGGTCGGGGTGCTGGCGCTGACGCTGATGTCCGGTGCGGGCGCGCTGCTCGGCTGGCGGGTGGCGGCCACGCCCGGCGAGATCGCGGTGGCGATCGCGCTGCTGCTCGCGTTCCGCTGCGCGCTGTCGTGGCTGGGAATCGCGCTCGGCTCGGCGGTCCGCGACGAACAGATGCTCCAGCAGACGGCACCGCTGATCTTCGGAACGATCATGTTCTCGAACGTGTTCGTGCCGACCTCGACCATGCCGTCGGTGATCGCCACGATCGCGGAGTGGAATCCGGTGAGCGCCCTCGTGGCCGCGCTGCGGGACCTGCTCGGCGCCGACCTGCCCGTCGCCGCCGGAAGCGCCTGGCCGATGCAGCACCCGGTCGCCGCGGCGGCCCTGTGGATCGCGGTCTTGTTCGCCCTCGCGGTGCCGATCGCGATCCGCCGGTACTCGGCCGACAGCTGAGCACCGCGACCCGCGGGCCGGGGCAGGAACCCCGGCCCGCGGGTCCGGTCCGGGTCAGACTTCGGCCGCGCGCAGCGAATACAGCAGCGGCACGCGCGGCGTTCCCGCCGGAAACCGGAACCCGCGACGCTCTGCTTCGAGGACGGCGAAACGCCGGGAGACGGTGACATCGTGCTCGCGCAGCAACTCCACGCGCAGTCCGGCCGCGGCCACGGCCGAGACGACCTCGCCGAGCCCGTGCGGCCAGCCGACGGTGTCATCGGCGCTGGTCACCGCGTCCGGCGCGGCATAGTTGCCCGGGACGAGTTCCACGACCGGCTCCGGGTCGCAGTAGTCGTCGATCACGGTGCGGCCGTCGTCGGGGCTGAGCAGGTCCCCGAACGGGTGGGATTCCGCCACCACGAATTCGGCGTCGGCGACGCCGATTCGCCCGGCCAGCGCCCGTGCGGCCTCGACCGCGGGTACCGAGAAGTCGCGCAGGTGTTCCCGGCCCGCGACGAAGCCCTCGACGTCGTAGAGGTCCGAGCGGGTGTGGAGCGGGGCGCGCTCGTCCCAGTGCGCCCGGTTGAGCCGGACCCAGTCGTCGGCCGCGCCCGTTCAGCTGTCATACCGGCGATCTCGGTGCTTCGCGGAGCGCCGGTAGGTGCGGCCGCTGGGCACGGCGGTGGCGGCCGACGAGCTGCGCAGCGCGTGCCGACGTCGCCAGGCGGCCAGATCGGGCCGCTCGGCGGGTTGTTCGGTGCTGGTGTTCTCGGTGGCGCGCACGGCCAGATCCTCCCCCGGAGCAGATATCGACCGGTCGACGGTAGGTGAGGCGGCACCGTGGACGCCACCGGTTTTCCGCACGGTCACAGTGCGCCCGTACGGACCGCGACGACGAGGTGCGCCAGCGTGAGCAACAGGTCGGTGTCCGTGAGCACGGCGGGTCCGCCGTCGACCGGCCGTCCGCGCGCCATCTGCCGCAGGATCGTGCTCGCGGAGGTGCCGAGCGAGCCGTCCGGTTCCGGGAACACCGCGGTGGGCAGGTGGTCGGTCGAGGCGATCAAGGTCACCCGTTCCGCGCCACCCGCGCCCTGCCAGTCCCAGCTCAACCAGGTCCAGCGCAGGGCCGGGCGATCGTCGACGACAGTGCGCATGCGTCCGACGATGCCGTTGCCGAGATCGAAGTAGGACGCCGGACCGAACCGGGGCTCGGCCAGCCGATAGAGCGCGAATTCCGGGTATCTGCCGATGCTCTCGCCGCTCGCTGCGCTGATCACGTCGACCGCCACCCGGCGCTTGTCTCCCGCGGAGTCCCAGCCGAGATCGACCTCTTCGGCCTCGAGCAATTGCCGGGTGCCGGAGCTTTCCGGACCGAAATAGTCCGGTATCCATGGGTATTCGTGATGATCGACCACGTTCCAGCCGGGCGCGGTGACCCGCTCGCCCGCGACGACACCCGCGACCGTGGTGAACTCGGCGGTCTTGTCACCGGGTAGCGGGATCCACGCCAGAGCCACGGCGACGGCCACCACCACACCGGCGCCGCACATCCCGAGTCGCACCGGCTGCCGGTGACCGTGCCGCCCGAGCCGATGCTCGCCACGGAGGTGGCGTCCGAGATCGACACCCGGTACCGACCGCGCACGACGGCACCGCGCATCGCCTTCCAGGCCGTCGGCGGATCGTGCGACGCGCGCTCCGCCGCCACGGACGACCGCCGACGCCGATCGACCTGGCCACGCACCCGCCCCCGAGATGGCCGTGGCGAACGAGCTCGACCGTCCGAACGACGACCCGCGGGCCGCGAGCACAACCGTCACGCCCGCGACGAGCGGCACGACCTGGTAGCTGAACAGTGGAAGCCACCGATCGACCGCGACCACCGCCGCCACGCCGATCAGCACGGTGGCGGCCACCGCGACGACATCGCGGACCACGATCCCCACCGCGCACGAGGCGAGCATCACCAGCACCCCGCCCGCGGCGATTCGATCTCCACCGAGCAGCGCCGACCCGGTCCCGTACACCGGTGGCAGCAACGCCAGCGACATCGCCCACACCGGCCAGAACCGGACGACGAGCCGCACCCCGAGCACCACCACGATCGCGCTGATCCCGAACACCCAGGCTGCCAGCAGATCCAGTCGCAGCGGAACGTACTGCTCGCCCAGCCGCACCGTGAACAGACCCAGCAGGCCCGCGGCGGTGATCAGACCCGCCGACCCGAGCACCAGGTCGGCGACCCGATCCCGGGGCGCCTGCGGCGCGGGCCGCAGCGCGAGACCGAGCGCGGCCAGGCCGATCACACCGAGCAGCGCCGCGCTGAACCCCGCGTAACCGCTGTCGACGGGCACACCGAGCTCGCGCCAGCTCCGCCGGAAGGCGAGCGCGGTCGCGAAGACGACCACCGCCCACCCCATCAGCCGACCGACGACGACGGACGCCGAGCCCACCCCCGCGCGCCGCCTACCCGCCGTCCCGATCGCCGGACCGGCGGTCGTGCTGGCTGGCGCGGACATGGCGGCTCCGGTCTGTCGAGGCTGCGGAATCCCGATCGGCTCAGTAGCGCTCGGGTTCCCAGGTGGACACCGCCCAGACGACGGCCAGATCGAGCAGGATCACCACCACCGACCACCACGGGTAGTACGGCAGCGACGCGAAATTCGCGATGATCGACACCCCGGCCAGCACGGCCGCCACCACCAGCGCCCACCGCGCGCCCAGGATCATGCCGAGGGCGATCGCGACCCCGCACACCCCGACCAGCAGATGCAGCCACCCCCAGGTGCTGAGGTCCAGTTCGAACGTGTACGGCCTTGTGGTGTCGAAAATCTCGCCGCCGGCCAGACACGCGATGCCGCGCAGGATCTCCAGGATGCTCGCGACGAGCAGCAGCGCGACGGCCAGCATGGTGATCCCGGCGGCGACGCCCTGTGTCACCGGACGCGGCGGAGCCGCCACCATCGTCGTCGTCACGGCCGCTTCGCTTCCGGCTCCTGTTCCTGCTCCGACTCGGCTTCTTCCGGGACCGGTTTCGGCAACGGCGCGCCGATCAGGACATCGGCCCACCGGGTCGACGGATCGATATCGAGCAGCAGCGCCTTGACCAGCAGCGTCAGTGGAATGGCGAGCAGCGCACCGAGCGCGCCGATCACCCACGCCCAGAACACCAGCGACAGGAAGGTGATGGTCACGCCCAAACCGACGGCGTCGCCGACGAACTTGGGCTGGATGATCGACTGGATGACGAAGTTGATCACCGAGTAGACCACGATCACCCAGATCATCAGCACCGGCCCGCTGTCGAGCAGCGCCAGCAGCGCGGGCGGGATGACACCGATGACGAAGCCGATGTTCGGGATGTAGTTGGTGATGAACGACAGCAGCGCCCACAGGATCGGCAGCGGCACGCCCATCAACCACAGTGCGCCACCGTCGATCACCGCCACGATCGCGCCGAACACGGTGGATACGACGAGATACTTGCGGGTGCCCTCGGCGAAGGACAGCAGGGCGCTCGCGATCGCGGGCCGCTGCTCGCGCACCACGAGCATCCGCTTGTCCATGGTCATCCCGTCGACGGCCATGAACAGCAGCAGGGCCAGGACGAAGAACAGATTCGAGAACACGCCGAGCACACCGCCGAGCAGCGACTCGACCAGCTCGGCGACCTTGCCGACATCGACGCCGTCGAGCACCTTGTGGATCTGGTCGGAGCTGATGCCCAGGTCCGTGAGCAGCCCGCGGACGTTGTCGAGCAGCGAGTTCAGCTTGTCGCCGTATTCCGGGAGCAGCGAGGCCAGCTGCCAGGCCGAGACCGCCAGCGCCAGACCGATCCCGAGCAGAATTCCCACCACCGCGACCAGGGCGAGAACCATCCCCACCCAGGTGGACCAGCCACGGCGCTGCGCCCACCCCTGCAACGGCTGCACCGCGATGGTGAGCATGAGTGCCAGGAAGACCGGGCCGACGATGCCGGAGAAGACTTTCAGGCCCCCGACCACGACCACGCCCGCGGCCAGCGACAACAGCACGATCAGCCCGCGGGGGATCATCCAGGACGGCGGCGCCGAGGCGCTCGTACTCGGCTCGGACATCGACACTCCCTCGGTCTGGTGAACACAGCCGGAGAAGACTTCGCGCGGTGTCGCCCAGTCCTCCAGGGACCGACGCTAGGGAGGTCGCGGGCCGCGCACATCGCCCGTTCTGGGTGAAGTTCGGTCAGGCCGTCTTCATCTGCGGGGTGGGCGGCGGCGCGGATGTCCGCTTGCCGAGTCGGCCGACCGCCCAGAAGGCCAGCTCGACCACCCAGAACAGCCACAGCGCCAGCGTCACCACGAGTACCGGCACCGTCAGGAACACCACCGACGGCAGCGCGACCACGAGCCAGCGCGCGAAGTCACCGGGTGTCGCGCCGCGCAGGCGGCTGCCCAGACGCACTGCGGCCCACATCATCCAGCGCCGCGGCGTCGAGACCGCGAACTCGTGCAGGCAGCGCCGGAAGATGCCGTCGGCGTCGGCGCGGCTGACCGTCTCGGTGCGGCACAGATAGTCGTGCAGGATCGCGGCCCGGGTGTAGGCGCCGTAGCGCGGGATCAGCCAGACCAGCGACCGTGGCACGGAGGCGAAGTCGGTGCGGAATCCGGCCGGGACCGTGAAGGTCTGCGTCGCACCCTGATATGTGAGCGGTTCGATGAGCCGCCAGAATTTCGCGTCCAGCTCTTCGACGACCGGGCCGCCTCCGATGAAACCCACGACCACTCCTCCCGAGCCGTCCACCTGCCGATATCGGCGATGGTAGCGCCGCGCGGGGTCGGGGGAAGCGCTCAGACGCGCGGTTGCGGACTCGAATCGAAATCGCCGCTGGGGCGATATTCCTCGGCCTGGCCTGCCACCGGATAGTCGTCGAATTCGGCCGGTCGCAGGTCACCGAGCAGGCCCGCCGAGCCCGAACCGAGATCGGTGCGCGGGTGCAGCGCGGCGAGGAACAGCAGCACGAGCGCGGCCAGGAAGGGCTGCACCAGCAGCGCGAGGTCGGTGCCGACTTCCGCGGGCAACGCGACGATCTGCCCGACCGCGGGATCGTGCGGACGCGGATGCCTGCCTTCGGCGACCGCCTCGCCGAGCCACATCATCACCGCCGCACCGAGTCCCGAGGCGAGCAGAATCCCGACGACCAGCGCGGGACCGCGCACGCTGCGCACCCGCCACGCGGCGATCGTGGTCAGCATCGCGACCACCGCGCCCAGGCACAGGAACATCCCGACCGCGTCGAACAGGTGCAGGCTCTCGCCGGTGAGGACGGCGGCGCGGCCGGGCTGGGTCACCCGCAGCCGTTCGGTCGGCGCGAGCAGACCCCACGCCACCCCGGCCGCCGCGCTCGCCACGAGCACGACGACCGCGACGACACCGACGCCGATCACCTCACGGCGCAGGACCTCCGGACGCGGCGCGGCGCCGACCTCGGCGACCACTACCGGCGTTCCAGCTGCGCCGATTCGATGACCCCGTGCCGGGAGCACTTGGCCCACCAGCCGTCCGGGCTCACCTGCACGATCATCCGCCGACCGCACTGCTCGCAGAACCGCGGCGGCTCGAGCCCGAGCGCGGCGGCCGCGGGCATCGCGTCGTCGAGCCCCGGCACGATCCGCTTGCCGGTGAACGGGTTGTAGCGCTCGTCCATGTCTGTCACCCTACTGCGCCTGCGTCTCAGAGGGTTTCGTTGAGCGCCTTGATCGGCATCTTGAGCTCACCCAGCAGATCGAGATCCGACTCGGCGGGACGGCCGAGGGTGGTGAGGTAGTTGCCGACGATGACGGCGTTGATGCCGCCGAGCATGCCCTGCTTGGCGCCCAGGTCACCGAGGGTGATCTCGCGGCCACCGGCGAAACGCAGGATCGTGCGCGGCAGCGCCAGGCGGAACGCGGCGATGGCGCGCAGCGCGTCGGCCGCGGGCAGCACCTCCAGGTCACCGAAGGGGGTGCCGGGGCGCGGGTTGAGGAAGTTCAGCGGCACCTCGTCGGGCTCGAGCGAGGCCAGCTGCGCGGCGAACTCGGCGCGCTGCTCGATGGTCTCGCCCATGCCGAGGATGCCACCGCAGCAGACCTCCATGCCTGCCTCGCGCACCATGCGCAGGGTGTCCCAGCGCTCCTCGTAGGTGTGCGTGGTGACCACCTTCGGGAAGTGCGACTTGGCGGTCTCGAGGTTGTGGTTGTAGCGGTGCACGCCCATCGCGGCGAGCTGGTCGACCTGCTCCTGGTTCAGCATGCCCAGCGAGCAGGCGACCTGGATGTCGACCTCGTTGCGGATGGCTTCGACGCCCGCGGCGACCTGGGCCATCAGGCGCTCGTCCGGGCCGCGGACGGCGGCGACGATGCAGAACTCGGTAGCGCCGGTCTTGGCGGTCTGCTTGGCCGCCTCGACCAGGCTGGGGATGTCGAGCCAGGCCGCGCGCACCGGCGACTGGAACAGGCCCGACTGCGAGCAGAAATGGCAGTCCTCCGGGCAGCCGCCGGTCTTGAGGCTGATGATGCCCTCGACCTCGACCTCGGGCCCGCACCACTTCATCCGCACCTCGTGGGCGAGCTCGAGCAGCGCTTCCAGGCGGTCGTCGCCCAGGCGCAGCACCTCGACGGTCTGCGCCTCGGTGAGGCCTTCGCCGCGCTCGAGCACCTGCTCACGGGCGATGGCCAGAATGTCGGTCTGGACGGGTGCCTGTGTCACGACGTGATGTCCCTTCGACGGGGTGCGTGCACGAGCGCGGGTGTGATCCACCCGGCGTGGCCGTGCAACTTGAACGGTGTTCAGGCTAGGGTAGCGGGTGCGAGTGAGACACGACACTCGGGTCGGTGAATCTCTGGGGAAGGACACGCGTGCAACTGCGGAAGACGGATGTGGTCGATGCCGCCGTCGCGATTCTGGACCAGTACGGTCTCGGCGACCTGACGATGCGCCGGCTGGCCGGATCGCTGCAGGTCCAGCCGGGCGCGCTGTACTGGCACGTGAAGGACAAGCAGTCGCTGCTCGGCGCGGTCGCCGACCGGATCCTGGCGCCGATGGACGAGCCGATCACCGCCGTCGAATGGCCCGAGCAACTCACCGAACTCGCCCACCGTCTGCGCGACTGTCTGCTCGCCTACCGCGACGGCGCCGAACTGGTCTCGGCCACCTACGCCTCGCGCCTGACCACCAGCAAGGCCCGCGAACGTCTGGCCGGCATCGTCATCCGGGGCGGAATGACCAGGGAGGAAGCCGAACTCACGGCCTACACCCTGCTCTACTACGTGCTCGGCCAGACCGTGGACGAGCAGTCGCGGATGCAGATGGATTCCGTCGGCGCGCTCGCCGACGACGCCTCACCGCTGCACGACACCCCCGACCCGACCGCGCGCTTCGACTTCGGCCTGCAGTTGTTCATCGCGGGCGTGCGCACCATCCTGGGCACGCGCGTCCGCTAGGGACCGTCTCGGCGCGGTTCGTACCGTTGCGCGTACCGGGTCGGCGGTTCGCCGAAGATCCGGCGGAAGTCCCTACTGAGGTGCGCCTGGTCGGCGTAGCCCAGGTCCGCGGCGGTCGCGGCCCAGTCGATCACGACCCCGCCGGCGAGGCGCTCGGTGATCTCGTGCAAGCGATAGCGGCGCACCACCCATTTCGGGCCGAGTCCGACGTACTCGGCGAACATCCGCTGGAGCCCGCGCACGCTCAGCCCGAACCGGTCCGCGATCGCCTCCACCCTGGTCACCTCGATGTCCCCGGCGATCGCATCGACCACCCGCGCGGCGAGCTCGGCCTGCGGATCGGGGGCGGGCAGGCGCTCGACGAGAAAGCGTTCCACCGAGTCGACATCGGCCGCGACCGGCAACTCACGGCCGAAAACCGTTGCGGCATCGACTGTCCGATCTCGTAGCTCGGCCACCGGGCCGCCGAGGAACGGGCGGAACATGCCGGGCCGGAACGCGACACCGAATACCGAACCGGCCCCCGACAACTCGCGGTACACGTGCGACGACGACGGCCCGTGCACCTCGGCCCGCCCGTCCCGCAAGCTCAGGTGGACGTTCGGCAGCGGCACCACCAACTGCCGATACGGCCGCTCGTACTCCCAGGTCACCGACCAATACCGGGCGACATAGCGCGCGGGCTCCCCCGACGGGTCGGCGACCGTGTGCTGTTGCGCCGCACGCCAGGCGCCCCCGAGTTCCCGCGGATCGCGCTCCACGCGGCGAGTGTATGTCGCGTTTGTTCAAGACAGCGCGCTGTCGACGGTGGTTACCTCGGTGCATGTCCGAAACCGAACGCGTCGCCCGCGCCGCCGAACCACTGTCGAAGCTCCTGCGCACCCTCACGCCGGACCAGCTCACCGCCCCCACGCCCTGCGCCGAATTCGATGTCCGCGCCCTGCTGAACCATCTGCTGTTCTGGGGTCCGTCCCTGGTCGGCGCGGCGAGCAAGGCGGCGGTCGCTCCGCCCGCGGCCGCCGAAACCGAGGTCGACCTGACCGCCGGCGACTGGTCCACCGCCCTCGAGACCCAGCTCGGCGAGCTGGCCGCCGCCTGGCGCGACCCTGCGGCGTGGCAGGGCACCACCCGCCTGGGCGGGCCGACGGAACTGCCCGCGTCGCTGGTCGGCGGCATGGTCGTCGGCGAACTGATCGTCCACGGCTGGGATCTCGCCCGCGCCCTCGGTACGACCGTCGAGTGGGACGACGACCTGCTCGACTACGTCCTCGACGAGACCGCCGCGACCGCCGACCAGGGGCGCGCGATGGGCATCTACGGCCCCGAGATCCCCGTCGCCGCCGACGCTCCCCTCCTCGACCGCATCCTCGGCCTCACCGGCCGCGATCCCGCCGGGAAGTAGACCGCTACACCCTGGCACCTCCGCCCGGCAGGTGCCTCGCCGCACCTGCCGGGCAGTAGGCCGCTCCCCACGGACCCCGCATCCACAGTGGACCGAAAACAACAGGGAGCCGTCGCACTCCTCCGCGATCACCCTCACCACGGCCCGAACCACCCTGAGCCGCAGTATCACTCGTCGCTGACCAGCCGTGGCCGCACGCGCCCAGGGAACCAGCGGTAGATCGCGACGGTGCCCAACCCGACGCCGATCGCGAGCAGCGCACCGGCCGACGCCAGGCCCGCGGCCGCGCCGACCAGGCCGACCGCAACCGGACCCACGAACATCCCCACATCGTGGGTCAACCGCCACGCGCCGAGGAATTCCGCGCGGCGGTCCTCCGGCGCGGCGAAGGCGCCGACGGTCATGATCAGGCCGTTGCTCAGGCCGTTGGCCAGGCCGAGCAGCATGGTCGCGGCGCCCATGGTGAGCGCCGAGTGGGTGAACGGCAGTGCCGCGTAGCCCGCCGCGAAACAGACGCCGCAGGCGATGCCGGTGACCCGGCTGCCCGCCCGATCCAGCCAGACCCCGGCCGGATAGGACATGAGCACGTCGACCGCACCCGCCAGCCCGAACAGCAGACTGGTGGTCGCGGCATCGATACCGAGATGCGCGGCCCACAGCGGCAGCAATGCCGTGCGGGAGGCCCGAGCCGCGCCGACCGCCACCGAGGCGAGCCCGAGAGTGCTCAGCGCCCTGCGGTTTTCGGAGAGCACCGTGTGCAGCGGCCGCAGCGCGGCCACGTCGTCGAGATCGGCGGAGCGGATGGTCACCATCGCCGCACTGGCCAGCAGCGTGGTCATCAGCTGCAGCCACAGCGCGCCCACCGGACCGAACCCGTGCACCAGCGCCGCGCCGAGGAACGGCCCGCAGAAGAACCCGAGCCGATGCGCGCCCGCCAGCGTCGACATGGCCCGCCCGCGCTGATCGGGCGACACCACCGTGACCAGATAGGTCTGCCGCGCCAGCCCCCAGACCGCACCCGCCGCCCCGTTGAGCAGCAGACCCACCGCCAGCACCCCGAGATTCGGCGCGAGGATCGCCGCCAGCACCCCGACCGTGCCGAGCACACTGCCCACGCCGATCGCCGCCCGCTCCCCGATCCGCGCGACGATCCGCCCCGCGGGCAGATCCGTCAGTACCATCCCGAGCCCGCTCAGCGCGACGATCAGTCCCGCCGCACCCGCCGACGCCCCGAGATCCAGCGCCCGCAGCGCGTACATCGGCGCGGCGGCCCCGGCTCCGACGCCGTACAGCGCCATCGGCGCGAACACCGGCCACACCAGCGACCGTAGCCGCACCGAGTCGACGCCGCCGACGACCCCGGCGCTCACCGGAACCCGGCCGGCCGAGGCCGTCGATCACGACGCGAGACCACCTGCGCCCGTCCGGCATCGCGGCTGCCGAACCGATCCAGCGGGCGACAGCGCGCACCCACCCGAACCCCGGTCGCGCCCGACGGATCGGACGGGATGGGCACCACGTTCGCACCACCGCCGGATCGGCGGTCGCCGGCGTTGGCCCGTGCAGGCTGCGATAAACCTGCGGTACAACAGCTTTCGTCGGCCAGCTGGTTCATCCGATGCTGAGGGGTTCCACCGCGACCCGGCCGCGCGGACGGGCGAGCCCGAAGTGATCGCGCAGCGTGGTGCCCGTGTATTCGGTGCGGAACAGCCCGCGCTCCCGCAGGATCGGCACCACCGTCTCGGTGAACACCTCCAGCCCACCCGGGTAGTAGGGCGGCATCACGTTGAAACCGTCGGCCGCGCCCTGGGTGAACCACTCCTCGATCGTGTCCGCGACCTGCTCCGGCGTCCCCGCGAACACCCGGTGTCCCCGGGCGCCCGCCAGCCGGTGCAGCAGCCCGCGCAGGGTCGGCCGTTCCCGCTCGACGATGCCCGCCACCACCTGCAACCGGCTGCGCGCGTTGTCGGTGACATCACCGGCCCCGGCGAAGGTCTCGACCGGCACCGGCTCGTCGAGCGCGAGGGAGCGCAGCGAGGTCCCGGTGATGGACTCCAGCTGCTTGATCCCGTATTCGGGCACGGTCAGCTCGTTGAACTCCCGCTCCAACCGCAGCGCGGCGGCCTCGGTGTCGGCGATGAACGGGCTGATCCCCGGCAGGATCTTCACCTCGCTCGCGTCGCGCCCGAACTCCGCGGCCTTGGCCTTGATGTCGGCGTAGAAGGCCTGCGCGTCCGACAGCCGTTGATGCGCGGTGAAGATGGCCTCGGCGTACTTGCCCGCGAAGGCCCTGCCCTCGTTCGACGCGCCCGCCTGCACCAGCACCGGATGCCCCTGCGGCGTGCGCGCGGCGTTGAACGGCCCACGCACACGAAGATGTTCACCGACGAAGTCGATCGGATGGATCTTGTCCGGGTCGGCGTAGAGGCCGGCCGCACGGTCGAGCAGGATCGCGTCGTCCTCCCAGCTGTCCCACAGCGCGACCACCGCGTCGACGAATTCCCTGGCGCGGGCATAGCGTTCGGCGTGATCGGGATGCCGATCGAGGCCGAAGTTCGCCGCGGCCAGATCGGTGCCGGTGGTGACGATGTTCCAGCCCGCCCGGCCACCGGAGATGTGGTCGAGCGAGGAGAACAGCCGCGCCAGATTGTAAGGCTCGTAGTAGGTGGTCGATGCCGTCGCGATCAGGCCCAGATGTGTTGTCGCCGCGGCGATCGCGGTGAGCAGGGTGATCGGCTCCATGCCCGGCGCGGCATTGTGGCGCACGTCGGTGCGCAGCGCGGGCCCGTCGGCGAAGAACACCGCGTCCAGCTTCGCCGCCTCGGCGGTACGCCCGATCTCCTGGTAGTAGGTGACGTCGTAGATCCGGTCGGGCCTGCTGTCGGGATGCCGCCAGGCCGCCTCGTGGTGGCCCGACGGATAGATGAACGCGTTGAGACTCAGTTGCCGTGGTGCACTCATGACGCTTGCTTCACTTCCTCGAATTCGGCGGTGTCGACGCCGAGCCCGGCCAGCAGGACCTCACGCAGCCGGATGAACTCCGGGTGCGCGTGCCTGCGCGGGCGCGGCGTATCGATGCGCTGGTCGATCGCGATCCGGCCCTCGTCCAGGACCAGCACACGGTCGGCGAGCAGCACGGCCTCGTCCACGTCGTGGGTCACCAGCAGCACGGCGGGCCGGTGCCGCTCGCACAGTGCCTGCAGCAGCGCGTGCATCCGGATCCGGGTGAGCGCGTCCAATGCGCCGAACGGTTCGTCGGCCAGCAGCAGTTCGGGCTCGCGCACCAGCGACCTGGCCAGCGCCACCCGCTGCTGCTCGCCACCGGAAAGCTCCCGTGGCCACGCCTTCTCGCGCCCGGCCAGGCCGACCTCGGCCAGCGCGGCGCGGCCACGCGCGGCGGCGTCGCGCCCGGTGAGCCCGAGCACCACGTTGTCGAGCACCCGCGCCCACGGCAGCAGCCGCGAGTCCTGGAACACCACGGCGCGCTGGGTCGGCACCGTGAGCTCACCGGAGCCGGGGACGTCGGCATCGAGTTCGGCCAGCGCCCGCAGCAGCGTGCTCTTGCCCGAGCCGCTGCGGCCGAGCAGCGCCACGAACTCACCGCGCCGGATCTCGACGTCGATGCCGTCCAGCACGATCCGCTCGCCGAAGCCACGGGTGAGCGCGCGGGTGCGCACCACGCTCCGGCCCTCGTCGATCAGTCGCCCAGTGTCTGTCGCCATGCCAGCGCCTTCCGTTCCGCCGCCCGCACGGCGAGGTCGCCGAAGAGCCCGAGGAGTCCGTAGATCACCAGACCGACGACGATGACGTCGATCTGTCCGTAGGTGCGTGCCTGCGTCATCAGATAGCCGATGCCGCTGGTCGCGTTGACCTGTTCGACCACGACCAGCGCCAGCCAGGAGATGGTCACCGCCAGCCGCAGTCCGAGGAAGAAGCCCGGCAGCGACCCCGGTAGCGCGATCCGCCGCAGGAAACCCCACCGCGACAGCCCGACGGTCTCGGCGAGCTCCACGTACCGGGCGTCCACGCTGCGCAGATACGCGTGGGTGTTGATGTAGACCGGGATCAGCACGCTGGTCGTGATGACGATCAGCTTCATCTCCTCGCCGATGCCGAACCACACGATGAACAGCGGGATCAGCGCCAGCGTCGGGATCGCGCGTTTGATCTGGACCGGCCCGTCGACGATCGCCTCGCCGATCCGGCTCAGACCCGCCACCAGCGCCAGGACGACGCCGATCACCACACCGAGCCCGAGCCCGATCGCGGCGCGTCGCAGCGAGGTCAGCAGGTTCGATTGCAGGCGCCCGTCGGCGATCAGGTCACCGGCGGTCTGCGCGACCGTCCACGGCGCGGGCAGCGTGTCCGGGTCCAGCGCGCCGCTGGCCGACCCGAGCACCCACGCGCCGACGAGCAGCGCGGGACCGAGCGCGACACCGAACGGGATGGGCTTGCCCGGCCCGAGTGTGCGCCTGCCCCGCCCGCGTGGCGCGAGCGCCGC
>NZ_JBCGFB010000075.1:0-29784 GCF_038752175.1 Nocardia sp. No.11
AGGCGCCGCAGCGCAAGCCGCTGCGGCTCGGACTCGTCGCGGGGGCGACGGCGTTGGCGCTGGTCAGCGGCGGTGTCGGCGGTGTGGTCGGCGTGCTGGCCACCGGCTCGGACCGAGCGCCGGTGACCAACGCGCTCGACGCTCCCAAACCCGCGGTCAACAACGTCGCCAACGCCCCCGCGGGCTCCACCCAGGCGGTAGCTCAGCGAGTGCTGCCCAGCGTCGTGATGATCAAAGTCGCCGGGGCGCGCGCCTCCGGGGAGGGCTCGGGCGTCGTGTTGTCCACCGACGGCCTGATCCTCACCAACAACCACGTCGCCGCCGGCGCGGGCGCCTCGGCGAAGATGGAGGTGGTGTTCAGCGACGGCAGCACCGCGCCCGCCACCATGATCGGCGCCGATCCGGTCTCGGATCTGGCCGTCATCAAGGTCAGCGGCAAGAGCGGGCTGACCCCGATCGAACTGGGCACTTCCGACGGCCTCGCGGTCGGTCAGCCGGTGATCGCGATCGGCTCGCCGCTGGGTCTGGCGGGCACCGTCACCACCGGCATCGTCTCCGCGCTCAACCGCCCGGTCTCGACCAGCGGTGAGGGCACCCCCAGCCAGGTCAACCCGGTGATCGACGCGATCCAGACCGACGCGGCGATCAACCCGGGCAACTCCGGCGGCGCGCTGGTCGACGGTCAGGGCAAGCTGATCGGCATCAACACCGCCATCGCCAGCCTCGGCGGCGAGGCCGCGGGCGGCGCGCAGAGCGGATCGATCGGCCTCGGCTTCGCGATCCCGGTGGATCAGGCCCGCCGGGTCGCCGACGAACTGATCAAGACCGGCCACGCCACCTACGCCCAGATCGGCATCAAGCTGCGGCCGCAGGACACCGCGGCCCGTGTACTCGAGGTCACCCCGGACGGCCCGGCCGCCAAGGCGGGCGTGCCCGCGGGCGCGGTCGTCACCCGGCTCGACGATCGGCCGATCGACTCCGGCGACGCGCTGATCGCGGCGGTGCGCTCGCATCAGCCGGGCGACAAGGTCGAGCTCACCTACACCGACGAGCAGGGTGGCAACGCCAAGACGGTCGAGGTCACCCTCACCGGCGCGGCGGCGGAGGGTGGCCGATGATGCGTTCGAACGCGGCGCTGTCGTGCGTAGGCGCTACGGTGATGAGCATGGACATCGATGCTCCCGTGGCAGGGCGTGCACTGGTTGTTGTCGTCGACGATCGGACGGCGCATGGCGGCGTGGATTCGTTCGGCCCGCTCGTCACCGAACTGCTCAGCGAGGCCGGCTTCCTCGTCGACGCCTCGGTGACGGTGCAGGCGGAAGAGGTCGAGATCCGCAACGCGCTCAACACCGCGGTGATCGGCGGCGTCGACCTGGTGATCTCGGTCGGTGGCACCGGTATGTCGCCGCGCGATGTCACCCCCGAGGCCACCGCGCAGGTGCTCGACCGGGAACTGCCCGGCATCACCGAGGCCCTGCGGGCCTCGGGCCGGGTGGCGGGTTCGCTGGACGCTGGGCTGTCGCGCGGTGTCGCGGGCATCTCCGGCAGCACCCTGGTCGTGAACCTGCCGGGTACCCGCTCCGCCATCCGCGACGGCATGGCGACGCTGGGTCCGCTCGCGAGCCGGGTGATCGACGAGCTCTCCGGTTTGGACGAGTGAGGGCACGATGACGTCGTCGGACAGCACGTCGCCGCAGGACCAGGAGGCCCTCCGCCGCAAGGCCGCCGAGGCCGCGCGTTTGGCCCGCATCTTCGGTGACGTGCTGCCCGAAACCACCGGCGACGAGCGCGGCGGGCGTTCGGATAACGACGAATGGTTACGTTCGCAGGTGCCACCGCACCACGGGTGACCGTACCGTTATCTACGTAGCCGCTACGTAATAGGCGCTCACCGAAATGTCGTTTTCGGTGTGATTGCGAACAGGTGACAATTCCCCGGGACCACGCGAAAGCGTGGTCCTTTGTCGTATGAGTGTTCGAAACTCGCCAGTAACCACTTCTGGTCCACCCCCGTTGACGCGCGAGATCCCGGATGCATTTATGCACTTCAAAGCATGTGACCATGTGTGGAACTGTGCTGGGTGTCACAATGAAATTTACGAACTCTTTCGTTGCCGGAACGACGGCGCAGCGTTTAATGTTCGCCATCGAGCCATCAACTATTGGTCCCCGCAGTACCCCACTTCTGTGCGTTGAACCACCCGGTGGAACCCTGGCTCGGGTTCGCCACACCGGCCCCGGCCGTATCGTCGAAATAACAGTTGGTTACGTAACGGCAACAAAGGGGCGACACACTGAGCTGGGCCTGTGAGGTCCACCCGTCCGGTCTCGAAAGTCGAGATCGGCTGTTAGACACTGATGAGGGGAAGTATGAGCGAGAACCGCACCACCGGTGTGCGCCGCGGCGCCCGTGCCGCGGGCGTCGGCGCTGCCGCGGCCGCCGTGGCTTTCGGCCTGCTGTCGACCGGTGCCGCCAACGCCGACACCTTCGTGCCGTTGCCGGACGGCCAGAAGGTGAGCCCTGCCGGCGTGACCATCACCCGCACGGGTGAGCACGCTTTGATCTCGCCGTCGCTGGCCGCCAACGGCGCGGGACGCGTCGTCTGGGTCTCCGGCACCGCGCTGGCCGAGGTCGCCGACACCCCCGAGGGCGAGGTCGGCCCCTGGAACGGTCCGTCGGGCCGCCCCGGTTCCAACAACTCCTCCACCCACGGCACCTCCCAGCTGAACACCGGCTACATCGTCGGTTGCCAGGTGAGCATCGCCGACGACGCGATCGGCGCCGGCGTCTCCGGCGGTCTGAGCACCGGTGGCGTGAGCGCCGGCGGCTCGATCGGCGTCAACCTGGGCCCGGGCGAGGTCAAGTTCGTGCAGATCAGCTCGAAGGACATCCAGAAGGCCGGCACCTACGCGATCGATTACCAGGACGCGGAGATCGAGATCCAGGGCTGCGCCGGCTACGCGCAGGCCCGGGCGTACACCGTGGTCGAGATCATCGGTGACAACTACTCGAAGACCACCCTGTACGGCATGCCGTTCAGCATCGGCTGACGTCTTTCGAACCGGCACGAATCTTCTTCTCGCTGCGGCGAACTCAATCCTCGAGGGACATTCCTATGATCAACCGTAAGTTCATGGCGCGGATGGCGGGCGTCAGCGCCGCGGCCACCGTGGCCGTCGGCCTGTTCTCCACGGGCGCGGCCAACGCCGACACCTTCGTTCCCCTGCCGGGCGGCCACATCACCAAGACCCTGTCCGACGGCACCGTCGTCGAGATCAGCCTGGTGGGCGAGTCGGCCAACATCAGCCCGTCGATGGGTTCCACCCCGGTGCACCGCAACGCGTGGGTCTCCGGTAGCGCGCAGGTCACCGTCTCCGACGGCGGCTCGGGCAAGATCTTCCCGGGCTACACCGTGGGTTGCCAGGTGAACATCGCCGGCGGCGGTGTCTCCGGCGACGCGACGGTCGAAAGCGACTGGGAGGGCAACGCTTCCGGTGGCGTCGGCACCGGCGGCGAGCTCTCGCTCGGCCCCGGCCAGTCGAAGTCGTTCTACATTCTCGACATCGAGAAGGCCGACGACTACGGCAGCGAGTCGCACGGCAAGTCGAACAAGTTCAAGGACGGCGCCGGCTCGGTGACCTGGTCGGATTCGACCATCGGCCTGACCGGCTGCGGCGGCTACGCGCAGGCTCGTGCCTTCGTGAGCGTCGAGGTCGAGACCGACAACGTCATCAGTTGGGTGACCCTCTGGGGTCAGCCGTTCAGCCTGGGCTGATCTGTTCGATCACGAACACCACGGGCCGGTCGCGATTGCGACCGGCCCGTTTTGTTGTGCCGTCGATGGCATAGCGCTGGACATTGCGGGGTCCCCTCATTATGTTTGTGGCGAAATGACTGCTGTTGTGGTCGTTATCACCACGAATTTCGTGCTTTTCAGCTTCTCGATACACCTCCCGGCTGGGCGAATCTGCCCTGTTGCCAGCGACGCGGTCCGCGGACCCGTCTGGGCTGGGTCCGGGCGCAGCACAGATATCGACCTCGACGGTCGAGGTCGATTTTGCGTACACCTCGAGGGGAAGTATGAGCGAGAACCGCACCAACCGCGTGCGCCGCGGCGCCGTCGGCGCCGGCGCCGCAGTGGCCGTGACGATCGGCCTGCTGTCGGCCGGTGCAGCCGATGCGGATACCTTCGTTCCGTTGCCGGACGGCGAGAAGCACGGCCCCGGCGTTCATCTCAGCCGGACCGGCGAGCACGCCCTGGTCTCCCCGTCGCTGGCCGCCAACGGCGCGGGCCGCGTCGTCTGGGTGTCGGGCAACGCGCGGGCCGATGTGCAGGAAACGCCGGAGGGCGAGGTCGGCCCGTGGAACGGTCCGTCGAATCGTCCCGGCTCCAACAATTCCTCGACGCACGGTGCATCGAATCTGAACCACGGCTACATCGTCGGTTGCCAGATCAGCATCGGTGACGACGCGGTCGGCGCCGGCCTGTCCGGCGGCCTGTCCACGAGCGGCCCGAGCGCCGGTGGCTCGATCGGTCTCAATCTCGGCCCCGGCGAGGTCGCCTTCGTGCAGATCGATGCCAAGGACATCCTCAAGCCCGGTGTCTACTCGGTGGAATACCAGGACGCGGAGATCCAGATTCAGGGCTGCGCCGGCTACGCCCAGGCACGGTCGTACACCGTGGTCGAGATCATCGGCGACCACTACTCGAAGACCACGCTGTACGGTGCGCCGTTCAGCATCGGCTGATCGCGGCCGAACCCGAAAATCTGGCTACCGCACACGAATTCACCCTCGAGGGGTCAACTGTGACGATCAACCGTAAGAGCATGACGCGCGCCGCCGGGATCACGGCCGCGGCGACTGTGGCGCTGGGCTTGTTCTCCACCGGTGCGGCCGATGCCGACACCTTCGTTCCGCTGCCGGGCGGGCATATCACCAAGACTCTGTCCGATGGCACCGTCGTCGACATCAGCCTGGTCGACGAATCGGCCAATATCAATCCGTCGCTGGGCTCCACGCCCGTCCATCGCAATGCCTGGGTCTCCGGCAGTGCGCAGGTGACCGTCTCCGGCGACGGGGGCGGCAAGATCTTCCCCGGCTACACCGTCGGCTGCCAGGTGAACATCGCCGGTGGCGCGGCCGCCGGCGGCGCCGAGGGCGAAAGCGATTGGGGAGGCACTGTCTCCGGCGGCGTGACCTCCGGCGGCGAACTGACCGTCGGCCCCGGCCAGTCCAAGTCCTTCTACGTTCTCGATCTGGAACAGCCCGACGACTACGGCAACGAGTCCCACAAGACCCGCAACGCCTTCAAGGGCGGCAGCGGCTCAGTGACCTGGGCCGACGAGACCATCGGTCTGTCGGGCTGTGGTGGGTACGCCCAGGCGCGCTCGTTCGTGAGCGTCGAGGTGGAGACCGACAACGTGATCAGCTGGGTCACCCTGTGGGGTCAGCCGTTCAGCCTCGGCTGACGCGGGCCACCAGCGCACCTGACGAGGTCGGGGCCGAGTTCCCGGAACCGGCCCCGACCTTCGTCGTCGAGGCAGCTCAGCGAGTGTGTTCGCCGTTGCTGGTCGCCGACTCGGTGGCGATGCCGTGCTTGCCGTTCGAGGTGTTGCCCTGCTCGGCCAGCAGATCCCGGATCTGGATGAGCAGCTCGTTCTCGGAGAGCTTCTCGTCGGCCTTGGAGAAGCGCTTCTTCGCCATGGTCGCGGGCAGCACCAGCACGAAGTACAGGATCACGGCGATCATCAGGAAGTTGATGCCCGCGGTGATGATGGGCCCGATCTCGACGAAGGTGGCCGGTTTGTCGGCCACCAGCTGGATACCCAGCCCCATCTCGTTGGACCCGCCGAAGACCGCGAGCAGCGGATTGACGATCCCGTTGGTGAACGCGGTGACGATGGCTACGAACGCGGTACCCATCACGACGGCGACGGCCAGGTCGATCACATTGCCGCGGAGCAGGAAATCCTTGAAACCTTTGAGCATTGCCGATGTCTCCTTCGTCGAGGAGCCGGCCGGGGGCGCTGTGCTCCTGGTTCGAATGCGCTGAACGGTCGAGCAGGTTCGTGTGTGATGCTAATCAGCATTGCGGCAAATTTCTCGCGAACAGCGCCAAGGTGGTGTCCACGGTGCGGGCCGGCGGGGTCAATGGAAGACGACCGTGAGCGCCGTTCGTAACGAGGCACCGGCCACCGCCGTGGCGTATTCGGCGTCCAGCGCGACCAGGACCACCCGTTCCGTGCCCGAACGTCGCTCGCCCGTCGCGGTGACGAGGACCACGGCGGCGTCGGTGGCCAGCGTGCGGGCGGGCTTGCTCGCACCCGGTCCGCCCGAGTCTTCGACGCCGACGACATCGACCCGGTCGCCCGCGCGCAACACCTCGGCCACCGCGGAATCCGCCAGGCGGAGCGGCACGATCCGGGCGTCGGGGGAGCCCGCCGCGGCCGCGGCCAACCGCGGGCCGATGACGCGCAGGTCGGTGAAGGTTTCGCCGACGTGCATCGCGCCGGTGAGTGTCGCGCCGACCAGGACGGCGGTGTCGGTGACCGAACCCGAAGGCAGCGAACGGGATTCGAGCCGGTCGACGCGCAGATCGTCGGCGGTGAGCAGTCGGCCCGGAGCCAGCTCACGGGCGGCGACGACGACGTCGTGCCGGGCGGTGCCGGGATCGCCCCGGACGAACAGCGCGAGGGCGATCAGCGCGAGCACGGCGGCCGCGATGCGCCGCGCGAGCAGCGCATCGGCCCAGGCCGGGCGGTTACCGAGGGCGAAACGCCAGGAACTGCCACGTCCCAGATCGGCGAGACTGCGAGTCATGCCCGAAGCCTAGGAGCGTGGCAGTGCGGATCAGCCGCCGAAAGTGCTGGTTGTGGATAACTTCGGGGCTGTGGACAAACCGGCGGAGATCAGCTCGCGGCGGCGGGCGTCGAACTGGTGCTGGTGCTGGTGGAGCTGCTGCCGTTGGTGCTGCCGCTGTCCGCGGAGGACTTCGCGGGCTCGCTCGCGGTGGACGCGCCACCCCGGCTGTCGGTGCGGTAGAAACCGCTGCCCTTGAACACGATGCCGACCGAGTTGAACAGCTTCCGCAGCTTCCCGGAACACTGCGGGCACTCCGTCAGCGTGTCGTCGGAGAAGGACTGAACGATGTCGAAGCGGTTGTCACACTCGGTGCACGCGTATGAATAAGTTGGCACAGGATCCTCCGCAAGTCTCGTCGATCTAGCACTCTACCGCCGACACTGCCAACGTCGGAAATCGCCGTTTCATTCCGGCGGAACGGGCCGGTCACCGCCCAGTTCACGCAGCCCACCGCCGGGCGTCAGCGCCCACCCCATCCGCCGGTCGTGCGGTTCCTCCGGCAGCCGGTCGACGAGTTCATTATCCCGGACGACGGCGATCAGGCGAGTGCTGTTTCCGACGGCGCCCAGCGTGCGGTCGTAGTACCCCGCTCCGCGGCCCAGCCGGACGCCCCGCCGGTCCACCGCGAGCGCGGGCACCAGGATGGTCGCGGCGGTGGTCACGGTGGCGGGCGGCAGCGTCGCCGTGGTCGGTTCGAGCAGACCGAAGCGGGCCCTGCGCAGCGAATCGGGACCCTCGTAGCGGGCCCAGCTCAGCGGTCCCGGCTCGCCGGTCACCGGCAGCAACACCGTGGCGTTGCGCACACGCAGCGCGTCGAGCATGCGCAGATCGCCGGGCTCGCCACGGATCGGGACATAGGCGCAGACCACGTCGTCGGCCCCGGCCAGCGGGCCGATCGCGGCGGCCAGCGCCGCGGCCTCGCGTGCGTGATCGGCGGGCCCGACCAGCGCTCGTTCGGCGAGGATGTGGCTGCGCCATGCATATTTGGTGCGCTCACCGGGCATCTCCACAGCGACCACCCTAAGCTCTTGCCGACGCCGGATCGTCGCGACGGGCGATCGGACGGCACGCTGAATGGATAGGGTATGCGCATGACAGACAAGACTTCCGGTTTCCGCACTGCGGTGGTACCCGCGGCCGGACTCGGGACGCGGTTTCTGCCTGCTACCAAGACGGTGCCCAAGGAATTGCTGCCGGTGGTCGACACCCCCGGCATCGAGCTCGTCGCCGCCGAGGCCGCCGATTCCGGCGCCGAGCGGCTGGTGATCGTGACCTCGCCCGGCAAGGACGGCGTCGTCGCCCATTTCGTCGAAGACCTGGTGCTGGAGAGCACCCTGGCCGAGCGCGGCAAGTTCGCCCTGCTGGAAAAGGTCCGCAAGGCCCCCGGTCTGCTCGATGTGACCTCGGTCGTGCAGGAGGAGCCGCTGGGGCTGGGCCACGCGGTCGCCCAGGCCGAGGCGGTGCTCGACGACGACGAGGACGCCATCGCGGTGCTGCTGCCCGACGACCTGGTGCTGCCATGCGGCGTGCTCGAGACCATGAGCCGGGTGCGCCGGGAGCGCGGCGGCTCGGTGCTGTGCGCGATCGACGTGCCGAAGTCGCAGGTCAGCGCGTACGGCGTCTTCGATGTCGAGGAGCTGACCGAGGGCGCCGAGACCGACGTGCTGCGAGTCAAGGGCATGGTCGAGAAGCCCGAGCTGGCCGACGCGCCGTCGACGCTGGCCGCCGCGGGTCGCTACCTGCTCGACCGCGTGATCTTCGACGCGCTGCGCCGGATCACGCCGGGCGCGGGCGGGGAATTGCAGATCACCGACGCGATCGCCCTGCTGATCGCGGAGGGACACCCGGTCCATGTGGTCGTCCACCGTGGGTCGCGCCACGATTTGGGTAACCCGGGCGGCTATCTTCGAGCTGCCGTCGATTTCGCCCTCGAGCGGGAGGAATACGGCCCGCAATTGCGCGAGTGGCTGAAGTTCCGGCTCAGCCCGGAGTGGGACCCCAACTCCCCGAACGCGTAAGCGCGACAAGCGATGGACACATAGACACAGGAGCTCGATGCGCTCGGTTGAGGATCAGCTGATCAAGGTCACCGCGGCCGCGGTCGCACCCAGGCCGGTCCGGGTCGCGATATCCGAGGCCCAGGGTCTGCTGTGCGCGGAGGACGTCGTCACCGAACGGCCGCTGCCCGGCTTCGATCAGGCCGCCATCGACGGCTACGCGGTGCGCAGCGTCGACGTCTCCGCCGCGGGCACCGACGTGCGCGACGAGGCGGGCGAGCTGATCGACCTCACCCTGCCGGTGGTCGGCGAGGTGGTCGCCGGTTCGCGCCAGCCCATCCGGTTGCAGCCGCGCCAGACCGTGCGCGTCGACACCGGCGCCCCGCTGCCGACCCTGGCCGACGCGGTGCTGCCGCTGGACTTCACCGACGGCGGCCGGGCCAGGATCAAGGTCTTCGAGCCGGTCCGCTCGGGCGACTACGTCCGCCGCATCGGCGACGACGTGCAGCCCGGCGATGTCGCCGTCCGCGCGGGCACCATCATCGGCGCCGCCCAGGTGGGGCTGCTGGCCGCGGTCGGGCAGGACAAGGTGCTGGTGCATCCGCGGCCGCGGCTGTCGGTGATCTCCATCGGCGGCGAGCTGATCGATATCGATCGCACGCCCGGCCCCGGTCAGGTCTACGACGTGAACTCCTACGCGCTGGCCGCGGCCGCGCGGGACGCGGGCGCCGACGTCAACCGGGTCGGCATCGTCAGCGCGGATCCGCGCAGGCTGCGCGATGTGGTCGAGGGTCAGCTGGTGCGCTCGGAGGTCGTGGTGATCGCCGGCGCGGTCGGCGGCTGGGCCTCGGACCAGGTGCGCGAGGCGCTCGACGGGCTCGGCGAGCTCGAGGTGGACCGGGTGGCCATGCACCCGGGCTCGGTGCAGGGCTTCGGCCGGCTCGGCCGCGACGAGGTCCCGACCTTCCTGCTGCCGTCGAATCCGGTGAGCGCGCTGGTGGTGTTCGAGGTGATGGTGCGTCCGTTGATCCGGATCGCGTTGGGCCGTCGGCAGCCGATGCGCCGGATCGTCAACGCCCGCACCATCACTCCGATCACCTCGATGCCCGGTCGCAAGGGCTACCTGCGCGCGCAGCTGCTGCGCGACGAGGCCACCGGTGACTACCTGGTGCAGCCGCTGGGCAACGGCAACGGCGGGTCCTCCCATCTGCTGGCGACGTTGGCCGAGGCGAACAGCCTGATCGTGGTGGAGCCCGACGACACCGATTTCCGCACCGGTGACGAGGTGCGGGTCGCGTTCCTGGCGCAGCGCGGCTGAACAGTGGACTCGATGAACGTATTCCGGGCAGGTCAGCATCCCGGATGGCCGGCCCGGCTCGGTCCGGTGATCGTCGCGGGCGGACAGGTCACGCTGCGCCCGGTGCGCTTCCGTGACGCCGCCGCGTGGAGCCGGATCCGGCTGCGCGATCGCGACCATCTGGAGCGCTGGGAGCCGACCGGACGCGGGAGCTGGGAGGCGCGCAATCACGCGTCGAACTGGCCGTCGCTGTGGACGAGCCTGAAAGCCGAGGCCAGGCGGGGTGCGATGATCCCGTTGGTGATCGAGGTGAACGGCCAGTTCAGCGGACAGCTGACCATCGGCAATATCGTGCGCGGCGCGCTGCGCTCGGCCTGGATCGGTTACTGGGTGGCCAAGGATCTCGGTGGTCAGGGCGTGGCCACCGCCGCGCTCGCGCTGGGACTCGATCACTGCTTCGGGCCGGTCGGGCTGCACCGGGTGGAAGCCACAGTGCGGCCGGAGAACCTGGCCAGCCAGGCGGTGCTGCGCAATGTCGGATTCCGCGAAGAGGGTTTGCTGCGCCGCTATCTCGATGTGGACGGCGAATGGCGCGATCATCTGCTGGTGGGCTTGACGGTCGAAGAAGTCATGGGCACCGTCGTGGATCGCCTGGTCAGAGAGGGTCGAGCGGCACTGCCGTGAAATTTCTGTTACTCATGTGGCAGGTGTGCACGGCGCGCCTGCCGCGAGGGCAGGCGCGCCCGAATTAACCTACGGACGTCGGTAGTGCGTCCAACTATGGATAAACGCGCAGGCGGGGACGGGAGGTGATGACCGCGATGCCGAATTCGATCCTGTGGATCGGACTTGTGGTGCTGTGGGTCTTCGTCCTGTTCCCGATCCTGGCGGACCGGCATCCCCGGATCCGCCGCACCACCGATGCCGCACTCGCCACGCGCGTGCTGCACCGTGGCGGGGCCGAACGACGGATTCGCATCGGGGCGGCAGGCGGTCACGAGAGTGACCCCGACTACCGCCCCCGCGTGCTGACCAAGCGCCCCCACCGTACTGATTCGGAGGATCGGATGACGACATCGGCCGACGAGCCCGTCACCGAAGCTGACGACGAGTTGCTCACTCCCACACCGGAACTGGAAGCCGCGTCGACGGAAGAGGCAGACCTCGACGACGCCGCGGCCGAAGACCGCGCCGCGGCCGCGGATGCCGCGGACGCGCCGATCGATGACGCTGCGGCGGAGCCGGACGCCGACGACGAGTCGGCCGCGGCCGACGACGCGACCGACCCGCCCGTCGCCGCGCGTATCCCACCGGCCCCGCCCGCCCGCCTCGAGGACGTCGCCGAGGAGACCACCGACGCGGCGGCCGACGACGACGAGGACTTCGTGCCGAACCGGCGCGGGCGCGGTGGCTACGACCCCGAGGCCGACGCCATCGCGCGCGCCGCCCGCTACAGCTTCCGGCAGCGGGCGGTGCTCGGCCTCATCATCGCCACCATCCTGTTCGCGGCGTTCGGCCTGCTGCTGAATTCGATGTTCTGGTGGGCGTGCGGGCTGTCCACGGCCGTGCTGGTGGGCTATCTGGCCTACCTGCGCAAGCAGGTCCACGTGGAGGAGGAGATCCGCCGCAGGCGCGCGGCCCGCCTCACCCGGGGCAAGCGCCGCGAGGCCACCGCCACCCCCGAGGCGGCCACGACTCGGCGCACGATGGACCGTGACACCGCGCGCGCCCTGCGCCGCCGTTCCACCCTGCTCGACACCGACGACGAGGACCCGATGTTCGAGCACCTGGAAACCTTCGATCCGGCCACCGCACGCGCGCTCCGCACCCGGGTCGAAGACCTCGGCCGCGCAGTCGGCGAATAACTGGTCGAACCACGCAGAACAGCAGGTCAGAGTACCGATTCGGTATCTGGGCGCAACGCCTGATACAGTGTCACAGCGCGGTTCGCCAGAGCCGCACGGGGCTATAGCGCAGTTGGTAGCGCGTCTCGTTCGCATCGAGAAGGTCAGGGGTTCGATTCCCCTTAGCTCCACAACGAAGGGCCCGGTCGGCAGACCGGGCCCTTCTGCTTTTCCGGCCGTCGGCCGTGCCCGGCAGCGGGTGGATCCTACGCGGCGGGCCCCGTGCGAACATGCCCATAAAAATATGGTTTGCGCCGTTTACCGCGCGGGTACTTCGTTTCTGTCGGACCGATGAATAGTTACCGACGCGTATGCGAATGACTCGTTCTGCGTTCCGCATTTCGAATGGCCCGATATGAGGGCTGGGTCGTATAGACTCACCTGGAATTTATTACCCAGGTCACAATTTCACGGCCACCTCGTCCTGCTCACTTACAGCGAACCGCTATCGGTGTGCGGTGTATTTGCGGACCCTGCCGGCAGGCATTAACGTTTTCGGAAACTGGATAATCCGAGCAGGACCGCGAGCGCTCGCGCTCATCAAGTTCGCTGCCGGGGAGGAATCGGTTCATCAGCGAACAGAGGTGACGGCACCAGCGGGAGAGGTGCCGAACGCGTCTGTCGGAGTATCAGGGGCAATTCATGACAGCGGTCGTCGCGGTTCGCGCCGTGCCGGAGGAAATTCCGAATACCAACCCGTCGTTCGCTTTTCGCGGGGTCGCGGTGCTCGCCACGATCGCCGCGATCGCGCTGACCGTGACGGCGGGACGCTACGAGTTCTTCGGCGACGAGCTCTACTTCCTCTCTGCGGGCAGGCGGCTCGACTACACCTACGCCGATCAGGGCGTGGTGGTGCCGCTGTTCGCCTGGATCGCCGACCTGCTCGCGCCGGGATCGACGACGGCGCTGCGGTTCCCCGCGGTCGTGATGGGCGTCGGCTCGGTCGTCGTGTCGGCGCTGATCGCCTACGAACTGCGGGGCAGCCACCGTGTGCAGCTGCTGGCCGCCGGCACCTACGCGACGTCGTATCTGGTGGCCACGCAGGTCGTGCTGAGCACCTTCTCCTTCGACGCCACCTTCACCGCCGTGATCACCTGGCTGTTCATCCGCTGGGTGCGGACCCGGCAGGACCGGCTGCTGATCATCGCCGGACTCGTTGCCGCCCTGGACATGCAGGTGAAGTGGATGATCCCGCTGGTCTGGGCCTGCCTCGGGCTGGCCGTCGTGCTGTGCGGCCCCCGCGAGATCCTGCGCAGGCCCGCGCTGTGGGTGGCGACCGGTATCCTCGCCGCCTCCCTGATCCCGATCCTGATCTGGCAGTCCCAGCACAACTGGCCGCAGCTGGCCATGGGCTCGATCATCGGCGCGGAGCAGGACGCGACCGGCTACGGTCCGCCGGGATTCTTTCCGCAGTGGCTCGGCTTGGCGGGCGTACTCGGCGCGTTGTTGCTCGCCTTCGGATTTTGGGCGGTGTACAAGCAGGAATCGCTGCGCCCGTATCGGTTCATCGCGGTGGCGCTGGTGATCATGACCGTATTCGTCGTCGTCACGCACGGTCGGCCTTATTACCCGACGGGCTTCTTTCCCGCCATGTTCGCCCTCGGTGCCGTCGGCCTCTGGCAGTTCGACCGTAAACGGTGGATGAACTTGGCATTGATTCCGCTGGCTGGAATCTCGGTGGTGACATTCATTGCCATGATCACCGTGACGCCGCTGCCACCGAGTTGGCGCATTCAGGCCGAGGACGCCATCGATCTCGGCTTCCGCTCGGCATTCTGGGGAACCACCAATTGGTCGGAAATGGTGTCCGCCGTCGGCACCGGCTATCACACGCTGACGCCCGCGGAAAAGGCGAACTCCGCGGTGGTCGTGCAGGGGTACTGGCAGGCGGGTGCCGTCGAGCAGTTCGGGGCGCGGTACGGGCTGCCCGCCACGTACAGCCCGAGCCGGGGCTTCGGTTTCTTCGGCCCGCCGCCGGACTCGGCCACCTCGGTGATCTACCTCGGGCTCGACACCGCCGAGGCAGACCTGCGCGCCCGGTTCACCGAGGTGGAGCGCGTCGCACACCTCGACGATCCGATGGGGATCCCCGGCATCGACCGGATGGTCGCGGTCTGGCGCTGCAAGGGACCGAAGCAGCCGTGGTCGGTCATGTGGGACGACATGACGACCCTGTACTTCGACCTCGGGCTCTGGCGCGACCCCAGGGCCACCACCCGGCCCACCCGCTGAGCGGCGGGCGGCTCAGAACACCAGGCCGCGCAGGGCCAGGAAACGCAGGCCGCCGACCAGCGCCATCACGACGAGCACGGCGCCCGCCTGCGTCGTCTGACCGAGGCCCGGCGCCAGTGATTCCAGCCCGGCCAGGGCGGCGGAGCTGGTCAGCAGGCCGATCAGGGCCAGACCGCCGCCCTGGCATTGCGCGGTGAGCCGGCCCACCCGGTCGGCCGCCCGGAAGGTGAGCTGACGGTGTAGCTCGTTGGCGATAACGGTGCTCACGAGCGAGCCCGCGATGTTGGCGACCAGCGGTCCCAGTCCAGCGCAGGCCACGAACAGCGCGACGTAGGCGATATTGCTGGCACCGCCGACGAGCGCGAAGCGGATCAGCTGCGCGAGGGGGTGATCGCCGCGCAGGAACGGCCACGCGCGGCCGGACCGGTCGCCGCGCGGCAGCACGACGAGGGCGGGACGCAGGGGCGAGGCGGCGAAGGCGGTGCTGTTCACGAGGACTACCGTCGCCGTCCGCGCTGACGCCGACCTGACGCCGGACTGACATGCCGCTGGCGCGGCGCGCGGCGGCGGCGTCAGCGGGGGTGTCAGGGCGGTGTCAGCCCGGTATCAGGTCCACCGGCGACGGTGATCACCATGAACAACACAGCAATCGCGGCCTCCGGGCTGCGCAAGGCGTACGGGGACAAGACGGTCCTCGACGGCATCGACCTCCACGTCGACGCGGGCACGATCTTCTCGCTGCTCGGCCCGAACGGCGCGGGCAAGACCACCACCGTGAACGTGCTGACCACCCTGCTGACCGCCGACGGCGGCACCGCGCGGGTGGCGGGCCACGACCTCGCGACCGACACCAAGGCCGTCCGCAAGGCGATCGGCGTCACCGGCCAGTTCGCCGCCGTCGACGACCTGCTCACCGGCGAGGAGAACCTGCGGCTGATGGCCGACCTGCACCGCCTGCGCGGGCAGGCGGGCAAGCGGGTGATCACCGGACTGCTGGAACGCTTCGACCTGGTCGAGTCCGCGCGTAAGCCGGCCGCGAGCTACTCCGGCGGGATGCGCCGGAAGCTGGATCTGGCGATGACCCTGGTGACCAGGCCCGAGATCGTCTTCCTCGACGAGCCGACCACCGGCCTCGACCCGCGCAGCAGGCGCACCATGTGGGACATCGTGCGCGAGCTGACCGCCGACGGCGTGACGATCTTCCTCACCACCCAGTACCTCGAAGAGGCAGATCAGCTGGCCGACCGGATCGCCGTGCTGGACCAGGGCCGCATCGTCGCCGAGGGCACCGCCGAGGAACTCAAGCGCCGCATCCCCGGCAGCCACATCCGGCTGCGCTTCGCCGACGCCACGGAATTGGCGACCGCGGCGCGGATCCTGCCGGGCGCCACTCCCGACGAGGACGCGCTGGCCCTGAACGTCCCCGGTGACGGTGACTCGACATCCCTGCGGGCCCTGCTGGATCAGCTGGCCGCGCACGCGCTGGAGGCCGAGCAGGTCTCCCTGCGCACCCCTGACCTCGACGACGTCTTTCTCGCCCTGACCGGGCACCCCACCACGGAGGCCGAAGCACGATGAGCACCCGCACCGCACCCAGCACCCTGTCCGCCGCGCTGTTCGACGCCTCGGTCATGTTGCGCCGCAACTTCACCCACATCACCCGCTCGCCGGTCACCATCTTCAACGCGGCGCTGATGCCGGTGATGATGATGCTGATCTTCGTCTATGTCTTCGGCGACGCCTTCGACGTCGGCGAGAACTACATCGACTACGCGGTGCCCGGCATGCTCATGCTGGCCATCAGCTACGGGCTGTCCGGCACCGCGGTGTCGGTGAGCTCCGATATGACCAAGGGCGTCATCAACCGGTTCAAGGTCATGGACGTGTCCCGGGGTGCCGTGCTGACCGGGCACGTGGCCGCGAGCATGCTGACCAATGTCGTCGCGATCACCGCCGTGCTCGGGGTCGGTTTCGCGCTGGGGTTCCGCTCGCCGGCGACCGCGGTGCAGTGGCTCGGCGCGATCGGGGTGCTGCTGGCGACGGCCTTCGCCGCCGCCTGGCTGACCGTCGCGCTCGGCATGGCCGCGAAGACCCCGGAGGCGGCCGGGATGTCGGTGGTGCCGTTGATCATGCTGCCCTTCCTGAGCAGCGCGATCGTGCCTGCCGACAAGATGGGCCAGGGCATCCGGCAGTTCGCCCAGTATCAGCCCTTCACCCCGATCATCGAGTCGGTGCGCGGCTTCCTGACCGGGCAGCCCTCCGGCGGCCACACCGTCGCGGCACTGGCCTGGTGCGCCGGGTTCGCCGTCGTCGGTTACCTGTGGTCGCGGGCGAGCTTCACGAAGCGAGCGTGATCGCGACCAGCTCGGCCGGATCAGCGTCCGCACCCACCCGCATCGCCTCGGTGAACTCCTTGTCACCGAGGCGATCTCGTGCGGTCGCCTCGATGCGGGCCGCGTCCGGGTGGGACAGATCGGGGACGCCGCGCGTGGCGGTGCTCGCCGCCAGTAGTCGCGCGGCCTGCTCGTATTGCTCGGACCGCAAGGCCAGGTCGGCGATGCCGATGAGGACGTGGGCCATCAGGGGAGCGTGGCCGGCCAGGGTCGCCGCCCGCACGGCCGAGGCGTGTCGGGCACGCGCCTCGTCGAGGTCGACGGCCAGGTAGCCGAGCAGGACATGCAGCAGCGCACTGACATTCGGCTGGTCGGCATCGCTGCCGAGCAGGCCGCGCGCGAGGTCGATCTGCTGATGCGCCGGTTCGGTCTCGCCGTTCCAACGGGCCAGTTCCGCCCGGGTCAGAGCGACTTCGGCCAGCGCGGTCGGCCAGCCCGCCCGGTCGGCGCAGCGCTGCGCGTCGGCCAGCGCCGCCGCGCTCGCCTCGGCGTCGCCGAGCCGCCAGTACAGCTGGGCCTGCCGGGTCCGCATGCCGACCACGTCCTCGATCGCGCCGACCTCGGTGACCACCGCGATCGCCTGCTCGTAGAGCTCACTCGCGGCGGCGAATTCGCCGCGCATGGCGGTCCGGCTCGCCAGTTCGGTCAGCGCGAACGACATCCCCCAGCGCTCACCCAGCGCGCGGAACTCGGTCAGCGCCTGCTCGAGGTACTCGTCGGCTTCCGGGCCGTCGTGGCCGAGCACGGTGCGCAGCTTGCCCAGTTGCAGCCGCGCCAGGGCGCGGGCCCAGGGGTCCTCGTCGGTGAGCACCGCTTCGAAGGCGGGGAGATAGGCGTCGGGGCCCTGGAGCATGTGTTTCAGCGCGGCGGTGAAGCGCAGCGCCGGATGGCCGCCCCGGCTGTCGCGGCCGTACTCGTAGGCCTTGTCGATCCATTCGGCCACCTGGTGCTCGTCATTGCGTCCCGAGGTCACGAAGTGCACGACCAGGCCGTAGACGGTGGCCCTGGTCTCGTCGTCGACCTCACCGGACAGTTCGGCGGCCGCGATGACCAGCTCGGTGCCCTCGGCCTTGTGCCCGCCCAGCCACCAGTACCAGCCCGCGGCTGCCGCGAGCCCCATCGCCCCGGCGGTGTCGGCGGCCGCGAGCGCGCCGCGCATCGCGGCCGCGATGTTGTCGTGTTCGGCGTCGAGCACGGCGAGCCACTCCAGCTGTTCGGCGCGGCGCAGGTGCGGTTCGGCGGTGGCGGCCAGGCCGGCGAAGTACGCCTGGTGGGCCCGGCGGGCCGACTCGGCGTCGCCGGCTTCGACCAGGCGGTCGGTGGCGTACTGCTTGATCGTCTCGAGCAGGCGATAGCGCGGGGCGGGGTCCTCGGTGACGACCAGCAGCGACTTCTCGGCCAGCGCGGTGAGCAGGTCGAGCACCTCCCACTGCTCGACCTGCGCACCGGCGCACACCTGTTCGGCCGCTTCCAGACTCGCGCCACCGGCGAACACCGACAGCCGCGACAGCACCCGGCGTTCGGCGTCGCTGAGCAGCTCCCAGCTCCAGTCGACCACCGCGCGCAGCGTCCGGTGCTGCGCGATCGCGGTGCGGCTGCCACCGGTCAGCAGCCGGAACCGGTCGTCGAGCCGGTGGGCGAGCTGATCGAGGGACATGGTGCGCAAGCGCGCCGCGGCCAGCTCGATCGCCAGCGGAATGCCGTCGAGCGCCCGGCAGACGCGCGCCATGGTCGCCCAGGTGTCCGGATCGGTGCCGAGGTCGGTGCGCACCGCGCTCGCCCGGTCGCGCAGCAGGGCGACGGCGGGGGAGGACTCGATCTCGCGCGGCTGCGCTACGGCGGCGGGCAGGCTCAGCGGCCGCACCTGCCACAGCGCCTCACCGGTGATGCCGAGCGGTTCCCGGCTCGTGGCCAGGATGCGCAGCCGGGTGCACTCGCCGAGGATCCGATGGGCGAAGGTCGCCGCCGCCTCGATCACGTGCTCGCAGTTGTCCAGGATCAGCAGGGTCTCGCGGTCGCGGATCGCCGCGACGAGCCGGTCCATCGGGTCGGCGGTGGAGGCGCTGCCCAGCAACGCGTCCCGGAGACCGAGGGCGGCCAGCGCCGCCTGCGCCAGGTCGCCGTCGCTGTCGGCGGCGGCCAGTTCCACCAGCCAGGCGCCGTCGGGCAGGTCACCGAGCATGGTCCGGGCGGTCTCCACGGCGAGCCGGGTCTTGCCCGATCCGCCCGGACCGGTGAGCGTGGTGAGCCGGTGCGCCGCGATGAGTTCGCGGACCACGGCGATATCGGCCTCCTTGCCGACGAAACTCGTCAGCTCCGCCCGCAGGTTGGTCGTGCGCTCCTGGGGCCGCGCGCCGACCTCGCCGCGCAACAGCGCGACGTGCAGCGCCGAGAGCTCAGGGGAGGGATCGACCCCGAGTTCGTCGGCCAGCGCTTCCCTGGCGCGCTGGTACACGATCAGCGCCTCCGGTGCCCGGCCCGCCGCGCCGAGTGCGCGCATCAGCGCGGCGACCAGCCGCTCCCGCACCGGGTGCCTGGCCACGAGCTCGGTCAACTCGGCGACCAGGTCGGCGCCCTCGCCCAGCTGGATCTGCGCCTCGTAGCGGTCCTCCAGGGCGGCCAGGTACAGGCCGTCGAAGCGGGTGATCACCGCGTCCACGGCCGCGCTGTCGCCGAGGTCGCGCAGCGGGTCCCCGCGCCACAGGCCGGTGGCTTCGCGGAGCAGCCGGGCCCGGTGCGCGACCTCGCCGCCGCGCGCCCGATCGACGAGCTGCTCGAAGCGCACGGCGTCGACGGCGTCGGGCGCCACCGTGAGCCGGTAGCCGCCGGTCTGCACGTCGATGGCGCCGTCGGGCAGGACCCGGCGCAGTCGCGAGACCAGCGCTTGCAGGGCGTTCGCCGCGTCGGCGGGCGGCTGTTCGCCCCAGATCCAGNGAGCTGCTCGAAGCGCACGGCGTCGACGGCGTCGGGCGCCACCGTGAGCCGGTAGCCGCCGGTCTGCACGTCGATGGCGCCGTCGGGCAGGACCCGGCGCAGTCGCGAGACCAGCGCTTGCAGGGCGTTCGCCGCGTCGGCGGGCGGCTGTTCGCCCCAGATCCAGTCGACCAGGCGCTCTTTCGAGACGGCGCGGCCCGGTTCGAGAGCCAGGGCGACGAGCAGCGCCCGCAGCCGGGCGCCCGGTACCGCTATCGATCCGCCGTCTTTCGTCCGGATCTCCAGCGGCCCCAATATCCCGATCTGCACCCGGCCCATTGTGCCTCGCGCGTCAATCGGTCGCCGGTCCGGATATCGCGTCAGCGCGGGCGTCAGCGCGGTGTCAGGTCGGTGTCAGGCGGGCTCGCGACAGTAGTGCCATCAACAACGCAGCCCCCGGAAACCGGGCGGCCCGATCTCCAGGAGACAACCATGAACACCTTCCCGACCCCGCAGCCGATCGCCGTCACCGTCGACGTCCTGTCGGCCGGCGTCACCGTCGTCGCCTCGGATCGTCACGACACCGTCGTCGCGATCCGGCCCGCCGACGCGGCCAAGAAGGCCGACGTGCGCGCCGCCGAGCAGACCAGGGTCGAGTTCACCGACGGCGTGCTGACCGTGACGACGCCGAAGAACTGGCGCACCTACACCCCGTTCGGCGGCAACCCGTCGATCGAGGTGTCCATCGAGGTCCCGACCGGCTCCCGGCTGACCGGCACCGCGGGCGTCGGCAGGCTGCTGGGCGCGGGCGAACTCGGCGAGTGCGACCTGACGGTCTCCCTGGGCGACATCGTCGTCGAGCGTCCGCTGGGCTCGGTCACCGCGAAGACCGCCAAGGGCGACATCCGCATCGGCGAGGCCGCCCGTGGCGAGCTCCGGCTGGAGACCTCGGTGGGCGAGCTGGAGGTGGGCATCCGTCCCGGCAGCGGGGTACGGCTGGAGACCGCCGCCACGGTGGGCACCGTGCGGAATCTGCTGGCGCCGGTCGCGCCGTCGGGCGACACCGTCGCGGTGTACGCGCGTAACTCCCTGGGCAACATTGTCATCCGGCACACCGCCGTCGTCTGAGCGCCGAATCGCGAATCCTCCTACCCGACAAGGAAATGACCATGAGTGACACCGATTCGATCCCACACGGCCTGCCGCTGGACCGCGACGCCGGTCCCTTCGACCCGCCCGGCGAGATCACCCGGCTGCGCGCGGTGCGGCCGGTCAGCCCACTGATCTTCCCCGACGGGCACGAGGGCTGGCTGGTGACCGGGTACGAGGCGGTGCGCAGACTGATGGCCGACACCCGGTTCAGCTCCCGCCAGGACCTCGGCGTCGTGCACGTGCCCTACGAGACGCCCGGGATGCCCGTCCCGACCGAGCCGTCCCCGCAGATCCCCGGCCTGTTCGTCGCCATGGACCCGCCGGACCACACCCGCCTGCGCCGCAAGCTCACCGGCGCCTTCACGGTCAAGCGCATGCGGGAGCTCGAGGAGCACATCGTCGAGATCACCGAGCGACAGCTCGACGAGATGGCGCGGCTGACCCCGCCGGTCGACCTGGTCCAGGCCTTCGCGCTGCCGGTGCCCTCGCTGGTGATCTGCGAATTGCTCGGCGTCCCGTACGAAGACCGGGCGACCTTCCAGCTCAACTCCGCCCAGTTCCTGGTCAAGGAGCAGGAACTGGCGCAGAAGATGGCCGCGTTCGGTGCGATGAACAGCTATCTGGCCGAGTTGGTGCAGCGCAAGCGGGCCGAGCCCGGCGAGGACATCCTCTCCGACCTGGCCCGCCACGACGACCTGAGCATCGAGGAGTTGACCGGCGTGGCCTTCCTGCTGCTGCTCGCCGGTCACGAGACCACGGTGAACATGCTGGCGCTGGGCACTTTCGCGCTGCTGGAGCACCCCGAGCAGCTGGCCCTGCTGCACGCCGATCCGGAGCTGATCCCCGACGCCGTCGAGGAACTGCTGCGCTACCTCTCGGTCGCCGACATCTTCTACCGCTACGCCACCGAGGACATCGAGCTGTGCGGCGAGACGATTCCCGCCGGGTCGACCGTCGTCGTCTCACTGTTGGCCGCCAACCGCGATCCGCTGCGCTTCGACGATCCCGACACCCTGGACGTGCACCGGAAAGCGCGGGGCCACCTGACCTTCGGCCACGGCATCCACCTGTGCCTGGGCCAGCAGCTGGCCCGCATCGAGTTGCGCGCCGGCTTCGCGGGCCTGCTGCGCCGCTTCCCGGCCCTGGAACTCGCTGTGCCCGCCGAGGAGGTGAGACTGCGGACCGACATGAACATCTACGGCGTGCACGCGCTGCCGGTCCGCTGGACGGACCGCTAGCGTTGCCGGGGCGTCCGAGCCCGCAGCAGCGGTTGGGTCGAGCAGCGGAAGGCCCGCCGACAGCATCGGATCGGGGTACGCAACGCCGGGCCGACCCAAGCAAGCCCCCGGCCGCGCGAGGCGACCGGGGGCTTGCTACCAGTGACGACTCAGTTCTTGACCAGCTCCGGCGTCTCCGGCTCGTCGACCGGCTCCGGCGCGTGGGCACCGCCGTGCGGGTCGCCCGCGGCGCGGTTCGGCAGCAGGACCGCCATGGCGATCACGATCAGGGCCAGGCCCGCCGAGACCGCGAAGGCCAGGCGCATGCCGTCCAGGCTCGCGGTGACCGGGTCGGTGCCCTCGGCGATGAGCGAGGTGCTGCGGGCGGACATGATCGTCACCACGAGCGCGGTGCCGAAGGCCGCGGCCACCTGCTGCAGGGTGCCCAGCATCGAGCTGCCGTGCGAGTACAGGTGCATCGGCAGCGCGCCCAGACCCAGCGTGAACACCGGGGTGAAGGCGGCGGCCAGCGAGATCATCAGCAGGATGTGCAGGCCGAGCAGCTGCCAGTACGGCATGGTCAGCGAGATCTGGGTGAAGCCGGCCAGCGAGACGGCGATGCCGATCGAGCCGGGGACCACCAGCAGTCGCCCGCCGAACTTGTCGAACAGGCGGCCGACCGTCGGGCCGAGCAGGCCCATCGCCAGACCACCGGGCATCACCAGCAGTCCGGTCTCCAGCGGGCTCAGGTGCCGCAGGTTCTGCAGGTACAGCGGCAGCAGGATCATCGAGCCCATCATCGCCAGGAAGGCGATGGCCATCAGCACCAGCGCCTTGGCGTAGGTGCCCGACAGCAGGACCCGCAGGTCCAGCAGCGGGGTGCCGGTGCGCTGCAGCCGGATCTGACGCCAGGCGAACGTGGCGATCAGCAGAGCGCCACCGGCGACGATCAGCGCCGGGGTGGTGTAGTTGCCGCTGTGGAACTTGCTCAGGCCGAACACGAGTCCACCGAAGCCGAGGGCGGCCAGCGCCACGCTGGGCAGGTCGAGCACGCCCGGCTGCGGTTCGCCGACGTTCTCGAGCTGCCGCAGCCCCAGCCAGGTGACCACACCGGCGATCGGCAGCATCACCACGAACAGCAGCCGCCACGAGTCGATCGCGGGGACATCGATCTGCAGGATGAGGCCGGAGATGACCGGGCCCATGGCGGGTGCGACCGAGATGGCCAGGGTGACGTTGCCCATCACCCGGCCGCGGTCCTGCTCGGCCACGACGGTCATCAGGGTGGTCATCAGCAGCGGCATCATCACCGCGGTGCCGCCCGCCTGGATGATGCGGCCGATCAGCAGCACCGCGAACGTCGGCGCGAGCGCGGACAGCACGGTGCCGGTGATGAAGACGCCCATCGCGATCGCGTAGGCCTGACGGGTGGTGACCCGCTGCAGGAACCAGCCGGTGGTGGGGATGATCGCGGCCATCGTCAGCATGAACGCGGTGGAGACCCACTGCGCGGCCACCTCGGTGACGTGCAGATCGCTCATCAGCCGCGGGATGGCGTTGATCATGATGGTCTCGTTGAGGATCACCACGAACGTCGCGAGCACCAGCACCCGGATGACGGTCGGCGTCCCGCCTTTCGTCGTCGGCGGGGATAGTTCGGCGGGCATCGGGGTACCTCCAGGAGCGGGGATCGGCTGGGCGAGCGGTGGCCCGATGCCGGGTCTGCTGTGTCCCGGCACCACGTGAGAGAAGACGGAGTCCGTCGGTCCAACTCATCGGGCGCGGGCCAGTATTCCGCTCACCTACGACACAAATCACCTCGTTTTCGCCGTTCACGGCTCTATGGTCGGGAACGAAACCGCAGCTGAGAGCCGAATCTGGACTGTCGATCAGATCATGGGTGACCCTCGTCACTCCCGGGAACTTGTGACGGGTGGGGCGCATGTGGTCCGGTGTGTGCGCCGATCCGGCGGGGTATACCGGAAGGGTGACTGCATCGAGACTGTGGCTTGCTGTGGTGTGCGCGATCGTCGCTTCGCTGGGGAGTGTGCAGGCGAAGGCCGATCCGGGGGCGTACGTGGCGGGGGAGACACCGCTGGGCGGGCGGGCCGTCCAAGTCGATGTGTACTCGCCGGCGATGGGCCGGGTGATCCAGAACAGGGTGCTCAGGGCGGCGGGCGCGGGCGCGCCGACGCTGTACCTGCTGACCGGCGCGGGCGGCGGGGCCGACGGCATCTCCTGGTGGGACAACACCGATGTGCGGGACTTCTTCGCCGACAAGTTCGTCAACGTGGTGATGCCGGTCGGTGGGGCGTTCACGCTCTATACCGACTGGATCGCCGACGATCCCGGCGTCGGCCGGGTCCGCTGGGAGACCTACCTGACCGAGGAACTGCCGGGCGTGATCGACGGCGCGCTCGGCACCAGCGGGCGCAACGCCATCGCGGGGGTGTCGATGAGCGCGTCGTCGGCGCTGGACCTGACCATCCGCGGCGGGCCCCGCTTCGCCGCGGTGGCCGCGCTGAGCGGCTGCCCCTGGGCGGCGGATCCGTGGGGCATCGCGATGGTCAGCGCGCAGGCCGTCCGCGGCGGCGGCAATCCCGGCAACATGTGGGGCGTGCCCGGCGGCGCGGTCTGGCGCGAGCACGACGTCTTCGCCAACGCGGGCGCGCTGGCGGGCAAGACCATCTTCCTGTCGGCCGCCACCGGTCTGCCGGGCGCGAGCGATCGCGGTCTGCCCATGCCGCCGCTGGAAACGATCGCGGGGACGTGCACAGCGGCCTTCGCGGGGCGGCTGGGTCAGCTCGGTATCCCGGCCACCTACGTCCACCGGCCGACCGGCGCGCACACCTGGGGCCAGTTCCAGGCCGACCTGCACGAGGCGTGGCCGCACCTGGCCGCCGCCATCGGCGCCTGAGCGGGGCTCAGGCCTCGACGGCGACCGGGCGCTGCACCTCGGGTGTGGTGTCGGCGGCCGTGGTGTCGGCGGGCACGACCGGGGCCGGCTCGGGCACGCGCCTGCCACGCCGGAACCACCACTGCAGCAACCCGATCCCGAGCACGGCCAGCACCGCGCTGGTCAGGCTGATCGGCAGGCCCGGCGGTCGCCAGGTGACGGTGAGCCGCGCGTTGTGCGTGCCGGGCGGGATGTCGACGGCGACGAAGGTGCCCGCGACGGCGCGCACGGGGATCTCGCGGTCGCCCAGGGTCGCGGTGTAGCCGGGCCAGGCCAGGCGCGAGAGCACGATCCGGCCGCCGGTGCCGGAGGAGACGGTGGCGCGGTTGGTCAGGCCCGCCTCCGGCATCACGGTGGCGTGCACGCCCGACTCGTGCGCGATCAGGTCGCCGGGAGAGGGCAGCGGATTGACCCGCTCGAGCACCCAGATCTGTTGTTCGTGCCCCGGGTAGTGGACGAACTTCCAGCCCAGCGGCGCCGGCTTCGTCCCCGCGTCGGGGTACTGGGCCCGTTGCAGGACAACACGATCCAGCCGCATCAGGTCGACGATCGGGGTGTCGGTCGACGGCTCGACCGCGAAGACCTTGCGATACGCCTCGGGGCAGGTGCCGCCGTCCCAGGCCATGCACAGCAGCCCGGCGAAGGCCGCGTGCCCGACAGGGGTGTAGCCGTTCACGTACTGCAGCCCGAGGTTCTTGGCGTAGCTGCCGAGCGCGATCGAGCCGTAGGTCGCCGCGAGCGTGCGGTCCTCGTCGCGCACCATGATCCGGTCGGCCAGTTGCAGGGTGCGGCCGCCGAAGTCGGGGAACGCGGCGGTCATCTCGGAGCGCCGCTCGGGGAAGCCGTACGACAGCGGTGTCGTGGGGGCGACGGCCACCTGGACGAACGCGATCGGGAACGTCGCGAGGATGGTCAGCGCGGCGGCGGCGCCGATCCCGCGGGTGCGCGCCAGCCAGAGGACGCCCGCGCCGAGCGCGACGACGAAGACCACCGCGATCAGGTGCCGTTCGAGCAGTTTCGGCGCGGCCGAGAACGACCGGATGAACAGCAGGCCGATCAGCACGCCCGCCGCCGCGTACCGCCGCCGCGACGAGGCGAACGCTCCGTGGCGGCTCAGCAGCACGCAGACCAGTACCAGCAGGGCGATGGCCAGCATCGGCAGCACCCGGGCCGGCCAGCGCAGCGGGCCGATCGCGCCCGGCCCGGCGGTCCACATCAGCGCGGCGACGGCGAACAGCGCGATCCCGCTCCATTCGGCGGCGGCGCGCGCGGCGGCCTTCCAGTCGATGAACGCCAGCGCCGGGATCACGAACCAGGCGATGTAGACCATCGGCAGCGGCTGCACATGGCCCCACCACGCGGTGAACGCGGGCACCGTGCTCGGCAGACTGGCATTGAGCGATTCCGACCACGGCACGGTCAGGAACGGGTCGTTGTGGATGGTGGAGACGTCGCCGCGCCAGGTGGCCTGCGAGGAGAGCAGGATCGGTAGGTTGGCCACCATCGAGGCCGCCACCGCGAGACCGGACGCGGTGAGCAACCGCAGCACCGGCGCCCAGCGGCGCTGGTAGAGGTACTCACCGGCGGCGACCGCGGCGATCATCAGGCCGGATTCGACCGCGGGGAAGGCGTATTGGATGGTCAGCGCCAGATACAGGAACACGAACAGCGGGATCGGTCCCGAACGTCCCCTGGCGTAGAGCACGGCCGAGGCCCACGCGTGTACGAGCCAGGCGGTGCCGGTGTGCGAGGTGAACCAGCTGGCCGAGTCGAAGAACAGGAACCAGCCGCTGAACGGGAACGCCACGCCGGCCACCGCCGCCCAGGGGGCGCGGGCGCCGTAGGCCAGGCAGATCCGGAACACGCCGAGCGCCGCGATCGTGGAGAACACCAGCTTGACCGCGGTCGCGTAGAGCGCGAGATCGTCGAAGGAGGGCGCGAGCAGGTAGACCAGCAACTGCGGCGGGTTGTAGAGCCCGGCTTCCTCGAGGCTGTAGTTGCCCGCCATCCATTCCCACGGCACCATCGCCGGGAACCGGCCCGCCCTGAGTTCGGTACCGAGCAGCTGCCACATCGGCACGTACTGCGCCTCGGTGTCGTCGGTGTAGAAGTGCCGTGAGTCGCCGAGCAAGACCGCGACATAGCCGGCCAGCACCGCGATCACGACGACGATCGCCCACTGCACCACTTGTTTTCGCGGTTCGAGCGCCGCGCGTACCCACACGAGCGCGGGAGCATAGGGCATCCAGGTGAATCCGACAATACGTCGGGGTGTCGCGGCGTGGTGGTGGACGTTTGTCCAGCTCAGGTGTGGTTAGGTTGGGGTAAGAACAACTCGGTGTGTCATGGCTGTCGAGCGCGAAGTTGGTAGCATGGCCGGACCGAGCCGACCCTTCGAGAGAGTCTTCAATGCAGTTCGAAATCGTCGAGCGGGACGAGACATGGGTGGCCGGTCTGCCGGTCCGCAGTCCCAAGCGTGCGCTCGGAGAGCTGCGCGACCGGGATCTCGAAGCCGCGTGGTCTGCCGTCCTGCATCAGGATCTGGGCGGCCCGCTGGCCAGTGCCTACACCGACTACACCGGTGAGCTGAGCACCTACAACACCCAGATCGTCGGGTACCAGTGCGCGTCGCTGGATCAGGTCACCCGCGGACATCTGGCGGCCCGGCTGCCGCGCGGCACCTACGCGCGCTTCTCCTCGGTCGGTAACTTTCCCCAGGTGATGACGGATCTGTGGACCCAGATCGCCTACGCCGAAGAACACAACCAGATCAAGCGCACCTTCACCGGCGATTTCGAGTGCTACCCGCACGCGTACAAGATCGACCTTTACCTGGCGGTCGATCCGCGATGAGCTACACGATCGTGGTGCGCGGTGGCGCACTGTACGGCGGTCTGGCCGTGCCGCGGGTCCATCCGAGCTTCAAGGTGAGCAACAGCGATCTGATCGAGTTCCTCAAGGACCGGCTGCGCGACCGGCCCGGCGGGCGCGAGCCGCTGCACACCGTCTACGTCCCGGATCCGGCGGGCAACTGGAACGCGCTGGTGGCCCGCGAGTACGCGACGCCCGACGAGGTGCCGGTCGGCGATCTGATGGTGCGGGTGCCCAAGGGCATCTACGCCCGCTTCGCCCCCAACGGTGATTACCACGATCCGGTCGAGGATGTTTGGGCTCAGGTCGACGACGCGACAGCGTCGGCGGAGATCTCGCGCGCCTATCGCGAGGAGATCGAGGTCTGGCACGGTCCGGACACCGTAGAATTGTTCGTTTCGATCACGGTAGATAGCTGATAGTTAGCCGAATTCGAACCGATCGGTCTGGAATCCGGGGCTTCCCGTGCGTTCATGCCGTTTGACCTGGGCATAGTTCACCCGCGGCCGGTGGTTATCGGAATATTAGCCACTCGCCTGGTGCAAACGTTCGGGATGACGGATACTGCACCAGTCGGCCTCGGTAGGACGCCGACCGCGCGCGGGCGCGTAGCACGGAGCTAGGAACACGATGGCTGTCGAAGCAGCGCGCAACGAGAACAGGTTGCGGCGCGTTCACCGTCGCGTCGGCCGGAACGCGATGGCGCGATTCGTGGGTCGGATCCGTTGATGAGCGAACCGGACCCGCCGGCGGCGGACTACCGCCCCCTCGTACTCGATCCGGCCGACCCCACCGACGCGGCAACTCTGCGGCAGCTCGCCGCGGCCCCCGGCGTCAGCACGCACGACCTGCGTGCGGGCCTGCGCGCCGAATTGGACCGGCTCACCGGACTCCCGCCGGGTCTCGACCCGGCCGCGGAACGCTGGGTGTACTACCCGTGGCGACACGCGCTGGTCGTGATCCTCGGCCCCGACGCGTTCCGGGTGATCCGCTCCGATCGCAACCGCAACAAGCTCACCAGGGCCGAACAGGAACGCCTCGGCGGGCTGACGGTCGGCGTGGTCGGGCAGAGCGTCGGCCATTCGGTCGCCTACACCCTGGCGCTGGAAGGCGCGTGCGGGCTGCTCCGGCTGGCCGACTTCGACACCATCGAGCTGTCGAACCTGAACCGGGTGCCGGGCGGGCTCTTCGACATCGGTGTCAACAAGGCCGTGGTCACCGCGCGCCGGATCGCCGAACTCGACCCCTTCCTGCCGGTGGAGATCTGGCCCGCCGGCGTGCTGGCCGACACCGCCGACGACTTCCTCGACGGGCTCTCGGTGATCGTCGAGGAATGCGATTCGCTCGACATCAAGTTCGCGGTCCGCGAGGCCGCGCGCAGGCACCGGATCCCGCTGCTGATGGACACCAGCGACCGCGGGCTCTTCGACGTCGAGCGCTACGACCTGGAACCGGGCCGCGAGCCCTTCCACGGGCTGCTCGGCGCGACCACCGGCGCCCAACTGGCCGACCTGGACACCAGGGCGAAGGCGCCGCACGTGCTGCGCATCCTCGATCCGGGCCAGCTGTCCTCGCGGATGGCGGCCAGCATGGCCGAGATCGGTGAAACGATCACCACCTGGCCGCAATTGGGCAGCGACGTGCAACTGGGCGCCGCCATCGTGACCGCGGCGGTGCGCCGGATCGGGCTCGGCGCCAAGCTGTCCTCCGGCCGGACCCGCGTCGACCTGGAGGCGGCGCTGGATTCCCTCGCCGAGCCCGGCTACCTCGACGACGGCGTCGAGACCGCCCCCGAGCCGCCCGCCGACGAACCTCCGCCCGCCGACCCGGTCGCCGCGATCCTGGCCTGCGCCCAGCGCGCGCCCTCGGGCGGCAACGTGCAGCCCTGGCGGTTGCGCGGCAGCACGGAATTGATCGAGATCGCCCTGGACCCGGCCGGTTCGACCGCGATGGACATCGCCCTGCGCGGCAGTGCCGTCGCGGTGGG
>NZ_JBCGFB010000076.1:0-29356 GCF_038752175.1 Nocardia sp. No.11
GCGCGCCAGCAGGCCGCGCACGATCGCCCCGCCGACGAACCCGCTCGCCCCCGTCACCAGCACAGTCATCGCGTCACCCTACGACGTGGACCCGGCCCGACCGCCGGGGCGCACCGGTCCCGGCGGTCGCGCGCCGCTGCCCACGCCGATTCACCGATCGGCCTCGCCCAGTGTCTTCCACCAGGTCGCACCGAGCAGCATCGTCATCGCGGCGGCCCGGCCGGGCCCGATCCCGTGCTCGGCGGCCACCCGCCGCGCGGCTGGGATCTGGGCGAGGTGCGCGCCGACGCTGAGCGCCAGATCGATCCAGAACGCCAGCTTCGCCAGGCGGGAACGGAACGGCCGCACGATCCCGAGGACCACGTAGGCCCAGCCGAGCACCGGCACCGCCCGCAGGGCGAGCACTGTCGTCGCGTTCGGGGCGCTCGCCGTCGCCGCGCGATGGCGCGCCTGAGTCTGCTGCGGTGCCGTCACCGTCCACCTCTCCTTGTTCGCGTTCGCTGTCGACGCGGCGTGTGTGGTCATCACCGGACCCCGGGCCCGCGGTAGGTCACCGCGGCTGCCGTCGGCCCGCCGTCGGCGGCCACGAACAGCAGCGGCTGATCCGTGCGTCCGGCCTCGCGGGCCGCCACGTAGGCGGCCGTGAGCGCGGAAGTGTGCGCGTCACCGGCGAAGTCGTCGGTCACCAGCGCGGCGACGCCGAGTTCGGCGGCCAGTGCCGTGGCGAATTCGGGCGTCGGCTTGCCGCACACGAGGACCACGCGCTCGGCCTCGATGTCGTCGGCAGCCAATGCTTCCCGGGCCGCCGCGGTCGCGTGCTCGACGAGTTCCGCTGTGCCGGTGTCGAGTTCGACGGTCAATGCCGACCGTCCGGTGGCGCCCATCGCCGAGAGCGTCACGTAGCCCTGCGGATCGGGCAGCGCGTCACCGGCACTCACGTGCACGCCGCCGAAACCGATGGCGGTGGCGGAATTCTCGAGCACCAGTGCCGCCCCGACCGGCTCGAACGGGAAGTCCGCGTCGGCGCGCATCGACGGATGCGCGTCGCCGGAGACGACGACCACGTGCCCGGCGGGCAGGTCGGCCAGCAGCGACGCGGCCACGCCGACCGCGTTGACCAGGCCGCAGGCGCCGTTCATCAGGTCGAACGACAGGCAGGGCACGTCGCCGGGCCGGTACTCGAGGCCGATGCCCGCCGCCTGCTGGATGAGCGCGGCCACCGCCGGTTCGACGAGGTTCGCGTCGCGGTAGACCCCGACGTTGATCAGCGCGTCGACCTGGTCCGGCGGACAGCCCGCACCGGTCAGCGCGGCCCGCGCGGCGGCGGCCGCCTGACCCACCGAGCTGACGCCACCGGTCTGCGTGACGGCCGAAGAAATGATGATTCCCATACTGTCCTATACCCGCAGATCGCCGATTGTCACCGACAAGAACCCGGCGACCACGCCCGACGCGGCGGGCACCAGCAGCACTTTGGACCCCGGCGCGATCCGGCCCTGCCGCAGTGCGTCGTGCAGCACCACGAAGTGCGAGGTCGAGGCGGTGTTGCCGAAGCGATCCAGCACCGCCAGCTTCGGCGGCATCGGTGAGTCGAACTCGCGCTCGGCGATCTTGTCGATCAATTCCACGGCGGGACCGCTGAATTGATGATGGATCAGATAGTCGTAGCCCTCGGCGGCGAAGTCGGAACCACGGGCGGCCAGGAACTCGCGCTGCCGCGAGGTCCACAGCAGATACCGCGACTCGTTGTGCATCGCGCGATTATCGGTGTAGAGCGCGACGCCGGGGCCCTGATCGCTCGGCATGCCCAGGCACAGTTTCGCGAAGGCGGCGCTGGTGTTGAGCTCCACGTAGTCCAGGCCGGGGCCGTCGGTGGCGTCGAGGACCACGGCCGCGCCCGCGTCGCCGACGGTCAGCGAGGCGAACTGCGGGTCGTACTTCTGCGAGATCTCGCGCACCGCGGTATCGGAGATCGGGGTGATGCACTCGCCGGAGACCACCATGCCCCTGCGGACCGCGCCGGAGCGAATCATCCGGTCCAGCAGCAGGACTCCGGTCATCATCCCGGCGCAGGCGTTGGACACGTCGAAGTGGATGGCCCGGTTCGCCCCCAGCGCGGTGCGCAGCATCAGCGCGAACGACGGCTCGAGGCAGAAGTCCTCGCCCCGGGTGCGGGTGATCGAGCAGGAGATGATCACCTCCAGTTCGGCGGCCTCGTAGCGGGAGTTCGCCAGCGCCTCTCGGGCGGCGGCCAGCGCGATGCTGAACGAGTCCTCCGGCCTGCCCTGCGCGTCGACGCCGCGCACCCGCCGCGCCGCCACCCCGCTGACCTTCTCCAGATCCAGCGGCGCGTCGATGGCCAGCCGGCTCATCAGCTCCGCCGTGGTCACCTCGCGGGCGGGCAGATACGCGCCGACGGCCTCGATTGTGGATTTCACCATGTGCTTGTTCACTTCCGAATATCGCGCGATGCACAGTCCTCCATCAGCGCATCTCGCCGATCCTAGTCACAGACCTTCACTATTCGGTCTCGCTCAACTAGATTGTGCCGGGGTGTGGAGTGCTGCCCGACGCCATGAACTCACCCTACTCGCCGCAGGTCAGCCCTGGTTGCCCGGCGTGCTGCTGCTGGGCCGGGTCGCGCGCCCGATTCGCAAGGTCCCCAAACTCGGCTGGTTCGTTGCCGATCCGCTGGTCGCACGCCAGATCTACAACGACAGCACGCACTTCAGCATCGTCTCCGAGGGCGCCGCCGGGCACTGGTGGGCGCAGGTCATCGGCGACTGGGTCGAGGACCTGTTCGAAGGCCCGGGTCACACCGAGCTGCGGACCACGGTGCGAGACCTGTTCACCCTGACCCACACCGATGCGCTCGTGGAGCGCGTCATCGGTCCTGACCTGCGGGATCTGCGCGATCGGCTGGCCGAGGGCGAGACCGTCGACATCGCCGCGCGCGCCCAGATCCTGGTCGGGCGCAGCGTGTCCGACCTGGTCGGCATGCGCCCCGAGGACATCGCCGCGGCCATCGGCGGCGATCCCACCGACGACCTCGACGCGCTGTTCCTGCGGCTGTTCCACCATGTGGAGGAGCTGGTCAACCTCGGTTTCGGCACCATGGCCTCGACCACGCTCGACCCCGTCGCGGTGGCGCGGGCGAAGGAGCTGGCCGGGCAGCTGGCTGTCAATGTCCCTACCGCCTACGAGCGCGCCGATCCCGACACCACGCTGGGGCGCTGTCGCGAACTCGGCCTCGACGTCGAGCACGCGGCCGGGCTGGCCATCCTGATGGCGGTGGCCGGCACCGACACCCTGGCCAGCGCCATGACCAGGATGGTCGCGATCATGCACGACACCGGCGAGCACCGGGCGCTGCTGGCCGCGCCCGAGCGGCTGCCCGACGCGGTGCGCGAGACGCTACGGGTGACCAGTCCGGCCTACCTGGTCGGGCGCTCGGTCACCGCCGACGTGCGCGTGGCGGATCGGGACCTGCGTGCGGGCGAGCACGTCAAGATCCTCACCTGGACCATCAACAACGCGGTCGGCGAGTTCAGCGTGCACCGCGACTACGTGCCCGAGACCCGGCAGTTGTGGTTCGGCGGCGGCCGCCATCTGTGCCTGGGTGCCCAGCTCGTGCACTCCGAGCTGACCGCGCTGCTCGCGGCGCTGACCGCGGCGGGCAGGCCGTGGGAGATCGTCGAGCGCCGCTACCGGCGCAAGGTCTTCATCCCCACCTACGAGACGCTGCGCATCCGGCTGGCGGACTGAACACAGCACGAAGGCCCCGTCCACCGGACGGGGCCTTCGCGGTGGCTACTACTGGTTTTCCGGGGCGTTGATCCGGTTGCTGAAGCCGATACCGATCGCGATCGCGGCGGGCACGCCGGTGATCACCAGACCGGCCGCGGCGCCCAGCGGGATGCCGACCGCGCCACCGGCGAGGCAGCCGGCGATGCCGGTCGCGCCGCCGAGCGCCAGCACCGGGATGCCCAGGATCAGGCCGCCCGCGGCGCCGATCGCGCAGCCCGCGACGCCACCGACGAGGGTGCCGACCAGGGTGCCGATGGCGGTGACGATGCCGAACTGGGTGGCGGCGGCGCTCACCGCGTCGTCGAAGGCGTCCTGACGGACGACGTCCTTGAGCAGGGTGGACGGGCGGGCCGAGGCCGCCTCGGTGCGCGGGGTGAGCACGGCGCGGGTGCCGTCGATGGCGGCGTCGATCGGGTACTCGAGGTCGTTGAGCGTGTAGGCGAGCGGGAACCCGACGACGACGTTGCCCTGCCCGTCACGGACCTGGAACTGGCCGTTCTCGCTGGCCAGCGAGCCCGCGTCGGTTTCGACGACGACCGAGTCGCCCTCGATGCCGGTCTTCCAGTTGATGCCGGGCAGCACCTGGTTCACGCCCTGGCTCACGCCGTCGAGGAAGGCGGGAATGGGCGCCGGGGCCGGGGCCGGGGCGGCGTGCGAGGTGCCGGTGGCGATACCGAGCGCGGCGATGACAAGTGCGGAGGTTGCGGCAACCTTGCTGAGCTTCATGAATGCAGTCTTTCCCTCAATGGCAATGCTCCCGGGGGAGCGCAGGCCCTCGATCGAGCACCCATGAACAAGTGTCCAACTAAATGTTGCTGAGATGTAACTTAAAATGTCATAAGAACACAAAACGGACAGTGATCTGCGCCATTGCGTTCGAATGTCATTTGCCGCGTGGAACTTTCACCCCCGAATTCGCCATCGTGATCTGAAACACGTCAGGGTCGTCCCTGGTCGGCCACTGCCGGGACGAGCCGGAGCCGCCGCGACAGATCCGACGCGAAGACCTGCTCGGGATCGGCCGCGTCCCGCACCCGCCGCCATTCGTCCAGCCGCGGATACATCGCCGCGATCGTCTCCGGAGCGGTCCGCGAGTCCTTGGCGAAGTACAGCCGCCCGCCCGCGACCAGCACCCGCTCGTCGAGCTCACGGCAGAAGCGATCCAGGCCGGCCGTGATGGGGAAGTCCAAGCTCAGCATGTATCCGGGGTGTGGCCAGGACAGCGGCGCCGGGTTGCTCGGGCCCATCCGCTTGAAGACGTTGAGGAACGAGTGGTGCCCCGACTCGGCGATGGCCTGCACCGCGCGGGCCAGGTGCCGCTCGGCGCCGAACGGCATCGAGAACTGGTATTGCAGGAACCCGCGCCTGCCGTAGGCGCGATTCCATTCACCGAGCAGATCCAGCGGGTGATAGAACTGCGTCAGATTCTGGATGCGACCGCGCGCCCGTCGCGGGAACATGCGATGCGCCGCCTCGGCCGCGATTCTCGTCGTCATGCTGTTCACCATCCCGTTCGGAAAGATATCGGGCACGGTGAACAATTGCGGCGCATCGAAAGTCAGTGGTTTGCTGCGAAGCCTCACCGGCAACTGGTCCACGGTCGCGAGCGAACCGCGGCTGAACCCGGCCCGACCGAGTTTCGCGCCGGTGGAAATGGTGTCGGGCACCGACATCGAATAGTCGTAGCCGTCGTCGGACCCGCCGGTCAGTAGCGCCATCGTCTCGTCGAGATCGCGGGTGCGGTCGTTGTCGACGAAGAAGTACGCGGTCTCGGTGTGCTTCAAGCGGATTCGGGCACCGGTCACGATGCCGGTCAGCCCCATCCCGCCGACGGTCGCCCAGAACAGCTCGGACTCGGGGCCCTGCGGGGTCAGTGTCCGCACCGAACCGTCGGCGGTGAGCAGATCCAGCGACACCACGTGGTTGCCGAAGCTGCCCTGCGAATGATGGTTCTTGCCATGGATATCCGACCCGATGGCGCCACCGACCGTCACCTGCCGGGTGCCGGGCAGCACCGGGACCCACAGTCCGTACGGCAGCGCGCGCCGCATCAGGGCATCCAGGCTGACCCCGGCGTCGACGTCGGCGATCCCGCTGTCGGGGTCGATGTGGTGGATGCGGTCGAGCGCGGTCATGTCCACGACCAGTCCGCCGCCGTTCTGCGCCGGATCGCCGTAGCTGCGGCCCAGTCCGCGCGCGATCACCCCGCGCGGGCCCGCCGTGCGCACCCGCTCGGCGATCACGCCGATGTCAGGCGTGCGCAATACCTCGGCGACGGTCGGCGCGGTGCGCCCCCACCCGCTCAGGCTGCGCCGTTGGGTCTCGGGAATCCCCTGTGTGAAAGTCACGGGAGCACACGTTAAGTCGTGTTGCTGAGGGCAGCCTGAGGCGTCAGCGTGTGGTCAGGGTGCCGTTCTCGACGGCGGTGACGCGGGTGCAGGTGGCGTCGAGGAGCGGACGGTCGTGGCTGATCAGGAGCACGCCGAGGGTGTCGGCGGCTTTCGTCATGATCAGCCGGATGATCGTGGCGGTGGTGGCGGCGTCGAGCATGGCGGTGGCCTCGTCGAGGACGAGATAGCGGGGGCGCTGGGTGAGCGCCCTGGCGACGCAGGCGCGTTGGAGCTGACCGTCGCTGAGGGCGTGCGGGCGGCGGTCGAGCAGGTCCGGAGTCAGGCCGACCGCGGCGGCGACCGCGGTGAGGTCGGGCGCGGGGAGGCGGCGGATCGTGGCCGGTTCGGCGATGATCCGGGCCAGGGTGAAGTGGGGATTGGTGGCGGCGCGCGGTGATTGGAAGACCATCGCGATCGCCCCGCGCCGCGCGTGTGGCGGCTCGCCGTCGACGGTGACCGTGCCCGCGTGCGGCGGGAGCAGTCCGGCCAGGGTCTTGGCCAGGGTGGTCTTGCCCGAGCCCGAATCGCCGGTGATCCCGACGATCTCGCCCGGCGCGACCCGTAGGTCGACCCCGCGGACCACGGGCTCCTCGGCTCGGTAGCCCACGGTGAGGGCGTCGGCGATCAGCATCGGGACCTCGGTCGGCGGATCATGCGCTCGCCCTCGCGAACCAGCGCGGTGGGCCCGCCCGCGTAGGGGCAGGTCTCGGACAGGTTGGTCAGCGCGAGCGGCGGATGCGGCAGGGGGCGCAACCCGCGTTCGGGCAGGGCCGCGAGCAGATCGCCGGTGTAGTCGTGCCACGGATCGTCGAGAACCTCCCGCCCGGGGCCGACCTCCATCAGGCGCGAGGCGTACATGATCGCGACGGTGTCGGCGATGCCCGCGCGCAGCAGATGCCCCAGATCGTGGGTGATGAGCAGGACCGCGGCGCCCTGATCAGCGCACTCGCGCAGCAACTGGCCGATCTGGTCGGTGCGCGCCCGGTCCAGTCCGGCGGTCGGTTCGTCGGCCACGATGACCTCCGGATCGCCGGCCAGAGCCGCCGCCACCGCCGCCCGCTGGGCCATCCCGCCCGAGAGTTCGTGCGGGTACAGCGACAGCGCCGAGGACTCGAGCCCGGCGCGCTCGACCAAGGCGGCGGGGGTGTGGTCGGTGCCCAGCGCGGCGATCGCCTCGGCGAGCTGGGAACCGATCGTGCGCACCGGCGTGAAGTGCGTCCCCGGCGACTGCGGGATCAGGGCGATGTGGCGTCCACGGTAGGAGTGCTCGCGGCGGCGAGGGCGTCGCAAGGCCCGGTGGGCCGGGGTCGCGGCGCCGAGTCCGGCGCGTGGCGGGCGGGCTCCGGTTCGCGGGTTCTCCTCGTCGAGCAGGTCGACGGTCCGGTCACCCAGATCCAGGCGCACCGCCCCGTCCGTGCGCGCCGTCGGCGGCAGCACGCCGACCACAGCGGCGGCGACGATCGACTTACCGCAGCCGGACTCGCCTGCCAGCGCGGTCACCGTTCCCGACGCCACCTCCAGCGACACCTCGGTGGCCGCGTGCACGACATCCTTGCCGCGCAGGGGAATCCGCACGGTGAGCGCGTCGATCGACAGTCCGGTCACCGGGGCATCCTCGCGGGTTTCGGCGGGAGCAGTACCCCGCGCAGTGCCGAGCCGGCGATGGCGACGGCGACCGTGGTCAGCACCAGGAAGCCGGCGGGGAAGACCAGCGTCCACCACCCGCCGAGCAGCAGGGAGGTGCGCGCTTCCTCGAGCAAGGTGCCGAGGCTCGGTTCGTGCGGCGGCAGTCCGAATCCGAGGAACGACAGCGTCGACTCGTGCCAGATCGCGTGCGGCAGCAGCAGGACCACCGCGATCAGTGCCTGCGGGGCGACCGCGGGCAGCAGATGCCGGGTGAGCAGATGGGTCCGTCCGGCTCCGGCGAGCACCGCCGCCGCCACGTACTCGCGTTCGCGCAGACTCAGGCTCTCCGCGCGCACGATCCGCGCGACCTGCACCCAGTGCGTGAGTCCGATCGACAGCACCACCGCCGCCGCGTTCCCGCGGAACAGCGCCACGATGACGATCCCCAGCAGCAGGTGCGGCAGCGCGTTCGCGGTGTCGGCCAGCCGCATCACCGCCCGATCGATCCGCCCGCCCGCCAGCGCCGAGACCGCGCCGACGCCGACCCCGATCACCGTCGACACCGCCGCCGCGCACGCCGCGACCACCAGCGAGGTACGCAGTGCCGCCGCGATCCGGACGAACAGCGGCCTGCCCGCCGCGTCGGTGCCGAACCACGCCCGCGCCGACGGCGCCTGGCGGGCGGCAGCGAAATCGGTGAGCCGGTCGTCGACACCGGCCACCCACGGCACCAGCACCGCGTACAGCACCACGGCGGCCAGCACGGCCAGCGCGAGGAACAGTCGCCGCCGCTCAGCCATCGGCCCGCACCCGCGGATCGAGCACGACCACGGCGATGTCGGCCAGCAGCGAACCGAGCATGACCGCGCAGGTGGTGCCGACGGTGAGGATCGCCAGCAGGGCCATGTCCAGGTCCTTCGCCGACTGCACGAACGCCCCGGCGACGCCGGGCCAGGAGAAGATCTCCTCGACCAGCACCGCGCCGACCACGACCTCCGGCAGCCGCACACCCAGGATGGTCACGAACGGGGCCAGCGAGGTCGGCAGGATATGCCTGCGGGTGATCGTCGTGGCGTCGATGCCGCGCGTGGCCGCGCCGACCACGAAATCCTCACTCCGGTTGCCCGACACCGACTCCCGCACGGCCAGCAACAGCCAGGGCACCTGCGACAGCGCCAGCGCGGACGCGGGCAGCACGAGATGCCGTGCCACCTGGGCGAATCCGGGGTCGGCGCCCGCGTCGGTCAGCCCGGCCGGTGGCAGCCAGCCGAGGCCGACCGCGAACACCGCGATCGCCGCCAGCGACACCACGAACGGCGGCAGCCCCTGCAGGATCACACACGCGGCGGCGACCCCGCGGTCGACGAGCCCGCCGCGACGCATGCCCGCCCATACCCCCGCACCGAGCGCGACCACCACGGCCGCGGTCATCGCCACGATCACCAGCAGTACCGTCCACGGAATGCGCTGGGCCAGTAGCTCGCTCACCGGCTGGGCGAAACCGCGCGAGACGCCGAGGTCGCCGCCGAGCAGGTCGGTGACCCATCGCCAGTAGAGCTGATACCAGGGCGCGTCCACGCCGAGCTGGTCCGTGAGCAGGGTCTTGTCGGCGGCGCTGGTCGATTCGTAGCGCGCGCCGAGATAGCCGACCAGCGGATCGAACGGTGACACCGCCGCGGCCGCGAACAGCCCGGCCGACACCGCGACGAGCACCGGAATCAGCGCCACCAACCGCCGGCCCGCCATCGCGCCGATGCCGCGACCGCGCAACCGGCCGCGGGTCACGAGCGGGTCCAGGTCTGCAGCGACCACCACGGCCCCCAGGTGACGCCGTGGGTGTGCGGCTCCAGGATCGGGCCGGAGGTGGTCCAGGCCGAGTCCTTCACCACGTAGGTGTGATCCAGGTGCACCAGGAACACGTGACTCGGGTCCTGGCCGTAGCGGCTCTGCACATCCCGGTAGGCGGCCGCCCTGATCGCGGGATCGGTACTGCGCCTCGCCTGTTCGAGGAGCGCGTCGATCGCGGGGTCGCGGTGCCTGCTCGCGTTGTCGTACGGGCTGCTCGCGCCGGGGTCGGCCGCGGGCGAGTGCAGGGTGGCGTAGGCCTGGGTATCGGGGTCGTACGGTTCGCTGCCGCCGCCGAGCAGAATGCCCGCCGTGTCGATGCGCGGCTCGATGCGGTCCCAGGACAGCGCCTCCGGATCGACCTCGACGCCGACGCGCCTGGCGTCGGAGACGAAGGCCAGGGCCAGATCGCGGCGCAGGGTGTCGGTGGAGTTGTACATCAGCGTGAACTTCGCGCGCACACCGTCTTTGGCGCGGATGCCGTCGGGGCCGACACGCCAGCCCGCCTCGTCCAGGATGCGCTCGGCGCGGGCCCGGTCGAACGCGAAGGTCACCGCGGGGTTGTGGGCATCGCCGTAGACCTCGGGCAGCGGGGTGTACGCGGGACGGCCGTGGCCGCCGAGGATGTTGTCGATCATGGCCTGGCGGTCCACCGCGTAGTTGAGGGCCAGGCGCACGGCGGGGTGGCCCGCGACCGGGTCGCCGGCGGGCATCGAGATGCCGCGCCAATCCGCGGACGTGTTGGCCCGCACCGACATCGACGCCCGGGCGCCGAACGTCTCGGCCAGCAGCGGCGGCAGCGTGGTGCCGTCGAGTTCGCCCGCGGCCATCCGCTGCGCGCGGGTGTTGTCGTCGGGGACGTAGAGCAGCGTCAGCCGTTGCACCGCCGGCGCGCCGCCCCAGTAGTCCTCGTTCGCCTCGAAGACCGCGCGGGTCGGTTCGAGGCCGACGAGCCGGTACGGGCCGGTGCCGATCGGCGCGGTGTTGAGCGTGGACGCGGTCGCGGGGCCGGGAGTGGCGACGGATTCGGCCGGGACGATGCCGATGAGCAGCTTGGTGGGGAACGCGGCGTAGGGGTGGCGCAGGGTGAACCGGACCGAGGTCGGATCGACGGCCTCCACCCGCTCGATCATCGAGAACGACGAGCGGGCCGCCGAGGCCGAGGCCGGGTCCAGGATCGCCCGATAGGTGGCGACCACGTCGGCGGCGTCGAAGGCGGAGCCGTCGCTGAAGCGCACGCCGGTGCGCAGGGGCGCGGTCCATACCGTGGCATCGGCGTTCGGGGTGGGCAGCGCGGTGGCCAGGGCCGGGGCGAATCCGGACAGCCCGGGACCGCCGGTCAGGCGCAGCAGGCCGTCGTACATCTTGGCCTCACCGGCCGCGCCGTATCCGGCCACCGGGTTGTATCCGCCCAGCTCATAGGCGTCGGCGAGGACGAGCGAGTCGGTCGACCCGCTCGTCGGCGCGCCACACGAGGACAGCGCCACGGCCAGCGCGCACGCGGCCCCCACAGCGAACAGCGACCGAGCGTGCAGCCTCATCCTCGTCCCAACTCATGTTTATCTGAACAGATGGACAGATAATAGCCGCGCTGTCCAGTCGAGGACTAAGCTGAGCGTCGCCATGGGAGAGCCACGCACACTGGAGGGATCGCCGGTCGAACTCGGTCGGCGCGCGATCGGTGACGTCGAGATCGCCGCCTGGGCCCAGCGATTCGACCTGCTCTCCGACCCGAACCGCCTGGAGATCCTGCTGTGCCTGCACCGCACTCCCGGCATCAGCGTGGGCGAACTGGCCGCCGCCATCGGCCGCACCGAGAACGCGATCTCCCAGGCCCTGCGCGTCCTGCGCCACGAAGGTTGCGTCACCTCCAGTCGCGAAGGCCGCACGGTCACCAACCGCTTGACCGACCCGATCATCCACGAGATCCTGCACACCATCGGCGCCAAACACGCCTGATGGCGGCCGCTTTCAGGTCGCGGAGCCGGGGCGGACGATCATGAGGACGACCACGGCGGTCCAGAGCAGGTTGTAGATGCCGGCGAGCATGGACAGGGTGCGCAGCCGTTTGCCGTCGTCGGGGGTGTCGAGGGCCTGGCGCTGCAGTGGGTGGATCTGGACGGCGAGCAGGCCGCCGGCGATGGCGGTGGTGATCATCGCGATGGTGATCCAGATTTCGTTCATCCGGCCCTGGATCGTGGCCAGGACGATGCCGATCACGGGGACGATGATCGCGAGTTTGGCGTAGTTGCCGGTGATCCGGTGCAGGGCGACCGCGACCGACCGGCTGCGCACCGCCTCGGGATCGGGTCCGCCCGCCGTGACCGGGGCGTAGCGGGGGAACAGGCTGGTGGCGACCGCCGAGCCCCCGACGAAGACGATGCCCGCGACCACGTGCACGGACAGCAAGAGATGTTCCACCTGTCGACTCCCTCCGACCTTCAATGTGGCTGAAGCTTAGCTCGAGTTTCAACAACATTGAAGGTTGGTGGGGTCACGTCACGCGGGCAGACGGTTCAGGCTGTCGACGCGCCGGTGAACGCGGCGACGACGGCCGCGCCGACCCGCCGCTGGATCGGGTCGGCGTCGGGTCCGAACAGCTCGGTGTCGACCCGTGTCACCACCTTTCGCGCCTCACCGAGCAGGCGCGTGCCCGCCTCGGTGAGCTCGATCGCCGACGCCGAGCCGGCGCGCGCGGTGCGGTCCTGCACCAGTCCGGCCGCGACCAGCGACTTCACCGCGGTGTGCACGCTCTGCACGCTCGTCCCCGACATCCGCGCCAGCTCGCTGAACGACGCGCCCGGCAACCCGTTGATGTGCCCGAGCAGCCCGAGCCTGGCCACCGTGAGATCCAGCGGCGCCAACCCGGCGCTCAGTGCGGCCTCGACCCGGCGCGACAGCGTGATCACCAGGATGGTCGGGCTCATCGCCGGTGGTCGGGGGCGCGGGTTCTCGGTGGTCACCCGGCCATTTTCTCGCATGCGCCCACGCCCGGCGGGGACAGGCCGGGCGCGGGCGCGCCGGATCAGAGGCCGGAGCGGATCATGCCCTTGCAGCGCATGAGGAATTCGGCCAGGTAGCCGTCGTGCGGGACGCCGGGCCGCAGCCAGGTGGTCGGATGGTCACCGAGGTAGAGATTGGTGATGGTCGGTTCGTGCAGCAGCGCCTCGACCAGTTCGGGGCGCGTGGTCATCGCCGTCAGAACCAGCGTATCGCGCAGGGGCGCAATGCCGTCCGTGGGCAGCCACGGTCCGACCCAGACGCAGGGGAAGGCCAGTTCGACCCCGAGTTGCGGCGCGGTCGCGGAGTCGACCAGGTGCACGGCCGGGCGCAGGACCGCACCGCCGGAGGGAAGTTCGTCGACGATGGTGTCGCCGCCGAGCAGCGGCGTCGCCGTGCCCGCGACCTCGTGCAGGTACGCGTCGATCGCCGTCACCGTCGGCACCGGCTGCACGGTGAGCAGGGCGTCGGGATGATCGGCGGGCAGGCTCGGGATGCGGGCCAGGCGCTCGGCCAGCGCCCGGGCCACCGGTTCCGGATCGCCCTCGACCAGCACCGCGGTGGTGCAGGTGCAGGCGGTACCACCCAGGTGACTCACCGAATCGGCGATCACGTCGATGTGCTCGCGCCAGTCGACGTCGGCGGTGATCAGGATCTTCGACCGGCCGGGGCCCTGGGTGAGCACCCGCGAGCTCGCGCCGTACTTGTCGACGACATCCTGACCGCCGTAGACGATCGCGTAGTCGGCCTCGGCGATGATCACGTCGGCGGCGGCGTAGTCGGTGGGCAGCAGGGTGATCGTCGCGGGCGGGAATCCCGCCATCCGCAGGGCGCTCACCAGTCGGAACGCGGTGAACGGCTCGCGCGCCGACGGCCGGACGACGACCTTGTAGCCCAGCGCGAGCGCCTCCGGCCAGAGCCCGTGCACCGCGGGCGTATTGCCCGCCGCGTGCACCGCGAAGATGTCGCCCTTGCGGACCCACACGCCCGCGCCCTCGCGCGTGCGATCGTCGGACCATTCCGCGACCGCGCCCCGCGGCATGGCGAATGTCAGTGTGTCGCTGGATGATCGCAGCACCTCGGCGACCCACTCGACCGATCGGCGCACCACCTGCTGGGGCACGCCGGACACGGTCGAGACGATCCGGACGTACTCCTCGGGATCGAGGCCGCCGATGGTGGCGGTGGTGAACAGCTCGGCGGCCTTGGCCATGAGCGCGAAGCGTTCGGCGGCCGGGACGGTGGGCGCGGCCCGCATCGCCGCCAGCGCGCGGCGCACGAACAGGGCCGGAACCTGGCCCAGCGTGCCGACTTCGGTGCCGTCGAGCGCGGTGATCGGCAGACGCTGCCGGGCGTGGTAGGAGCCGGCGGGACCGAGGGCGTCGATCTCGATCATCAGTAGACCCCCTCGATGACGGACTTGTCGGCGAAGGTCCGCACCGGCCGCACATCGGCGACGGCGCAGCCGAGCGCGCCCGGCGCGGGCGCGGCCCGCAGCGCGGTGTCGCGTTCCAGATTGTTCGGCAGCAGAGCGTATTTGGTGAGGTGGTTCATCACCACCTGACCGCGCTCACCCTCGGCGACATCGTCGCCGGTGGCCGGATCGACCACCCGGAACGCGATGTAGGGGCTCGGCGTATCGAACACGGCCAGCCCGTCCGCGCGCTCGATATCGCGCTCGCGCGACATGCCGAGAATGGTGGTGCTGCCGTAGAGGCCCTTGAGCGGGATGCCGGGAAAGACCTCCTGCCGCAGGATCTCCCGGGTGTCGGCATCCATGTGCGCGCCGCTCCAGCACAGGAACTTCACCTGCGCGCGCACCGCGTCGACCAGCTCCGGGCGCCGGGCCAGCCGCTCGAGCAGCGGCGGGGTCGCGATGAGGATGCCGACCGACTGGGTCGTGAGGATGGCGGCGGCCTGGTCGATCAGGTGCTCGGCGTAGCGGTCGGCGCCCTCGGTGTCGCCGGAGCCGATGAGCTGCTTGATCCAGCGCGGGTCCAGATCGACGGTGAACTTCACGCCGTGGTGTCTGCGGGCGCGCCGGGCGGCGAACTCCCCGAACATGTGTGGGCCGCTGGGGGCGATGGCCAGGGTGTTCGTCGTTCCCAGGTCGGCGTAGTGGTGCTCGTCCCAGGACAGCGCGAACTCCATCCAGCGCTCGAACATCACGAACCTCTTGGGCGCCCCCGTCGTCCCGCCGCTCTCGTAGACCCCCGCGATCTCCCGATCCGCGCCGCGCAAGCCCTGCGGGATCAGATCCTCCACCGCGACGTCGCGGAACTCGTCGATCACGTTGGGGAACAGGCGCAGATCGTCGAAGCTCCGCACGTCGGTCCGCGGATCGAAGTCGAGCTCCGCGGCCCGCCGTAACCAGTACGGACTCCCCGTGTCGGCACCGAAATGCCAGCTCATCAAGGCCCGGACGTAGTCGTCGGGATCGACGTCGACAGCGTCCAGATCGAGTATGTCGGAACACATGGCACGGCCTCCGAGGCTCGCAAAAATTGGGCGTTTTGCGAGGTTCATCGTTCCGCGCCGGAGGCCGCGCGAGCTCACAGCCGCGCCCACGTCGATCAGACGATAGGAACGTCCATGGTCCGCCGGTGGCTAGGCCGGTAAGGCGGGGATGGTGCGGGCGTGGGTGACCTCGGGGGTGACGGTGATGATGTCGCACGCGGCGAGCAGCCGGTGGGGCAGGTCGGAGCCCAGGTGGGTGAGGTCGGGGGTGACCACGGCGGCGGCCTCGGTGGTGGTCACCACGTCGAGCAGGCGACCGAGGGGATTGGTCGTGCGGTTGCTGAACACGACGGTCTTGGTGAAGCGGTAGCCGAGTCGCTCGGCTAGGGAACGGATCTGCGTTTCGTCCCAGGACTGGGCGACACCCGAGATGTCGCGGCGCAGATAACCGATCGCCGGTGGCTTCATGGGGGAGACGCTACCGGCGTCGGGGCCCGGTTGCCGGGAACGCGAACCAACGTGAGTCGAATTCGCAATCTGAATGAGACTCATTTCGGAATTCGATCCGCGTGGGTGTCACTGCGTGATCTACTGCTCGCCAGCTCGGGCGATTCGTCGCCTCGACGACGACGTCGAGGGCGCCCGGTGTACGTGGGAGACAACGATGGTGGACAGAAGAGTGCAGCGGGTGGCCGGTTCGATGGCCGCGTTCGCGGTGGCGGCCGGTTTCGCGGTGGCGGCGATGCCCGCGACGGCATCGGCGGCGCCGGGAACGATCACCTGGAACGACGGGAACAGCAAGTTCACCCGGACGGTGTCCAACACCAACCCGGTCGTCGGCGACACCGTGACCGTGACGACGAAGTTCGAGCGCACCGGCATCCCGGTGGAATACATCTACAACATCAAGGACCTGCACCCGGCCTGCCTGACCCCGGTCCCGGGTTCGGCCAAGATGGGCGGTGACCAGGTCCAGCTCGACACCTCGTCCTCGGACTGGGTGCGCGCCGAATTCGGTATCACCAAGTACCCGGTGTACCCGAACATCGAACCGAAGTCGCAGACCTTCGAGGTGCAGTACAAGGTGGGCGTCAACTGCGCCCGTGACACCCCGCTGCCGACCTCCATGCACTACGGCGGCTCGCTCGGCGACGGCACCTACCAGGGCAAGGGCCCGAACATCACGGTCTCCAGCGACGCCGTGTCGAGCACCGTGCTCACCGAGGTGACCGGCGCGCAGGTCGGCAAGGCCGTCACCCTGGAGGCCACCGTGTCACCGGCGGCGGCCGGCGGCACCGTCCAGTTCAAGGCGGGCGACAACGTCCTGGGTGACATCCCGGTCGCCGCCAACGGCAAGGCCACGATCGTGTGGACGCCGGGTGCCGCGGGTGCCTACACCATCGGCGCGACGTTCTCCGGCCGCAGCGGCGTGGCCAGCTCGTCGACCACCAAGGTGGTCACCGTGGCCGACGTACCGACCGATCCCGGCCCGGGTGACGGCGGCGGCACCGGCACCGGATCCTTCGGGTTCTGACGCGCCGGCCCCGGCACGGAATCGGTTGCTACCAGGTCTCGTTCGAGATCAGCGCGGTCAGCAGCTGACGAATCGCGGCGACCCGCCGTTCCGTGCCGGGGAGCTGGTCCAGCGCGCACTCCGGGTCCGCGGGCGGACCCAGGTGGGTGCAGCCGCGCGGGCAGTCCTCGATGGCGTCGGCGAGGTCGGTGAACGAGGCGATCACGTCGTCGGGCGTGATGTGGGCCAGACCGAACGACCGCACGCCGGGGGTGTCGATCACCCAGCCGCCCTCGGGCAGCGGCAGCGCCACCGACTGGGTGGAGGTGTGCTTGCCCTTGCCCACCCCGGACACCTCGCCCACGGCCCGATAGGCATCGGGCACAAGGCGATTCACCATCGTCGACTTACCGACCCCGGAGTGCCCGATCAGCGCGGTGAGCCGGTCGTCGAGCAGCTCGAGCACCGGCTCCATCGGATCGTCGATCCCGGCGTAGAGGATCTTCAGGTCCAAACCCTCGAACGCGGCGGCGAATTCGGACTCCGCCACCAGATCGCGCTTGGTGAGCACCAGGATCGGTTCCAGCCCACCGGCGTAGGCGGCCACCATGGCCCGCTCGACGAAACCGGTGCGCGGCGGCGGATCGGCCAGCGCGACCACGATGAACAACTGCTCGGCATTGGCCACGACGATCCGCTCGAACGGATCGGTGTCGTCGGCGGTGCGCCGCAGCACCGTGCTGCGTTCGGCGACCCGCACGATGCGGGCGAGGGTGTCCGGCTTGCCGGTGAGATCGCCGACGACGTCGACCTGGTCGCCGACCACGATCGGCGTGCGGCCCAGTTCCCTGGCCCGCATGGCGACGATGCGCCGGTCGGCATCACCGTCGAGCACACATCCCCAGCGGCCGCGGTCCACCGCGACCACCATGGCGGCCTCGGCGTCGTTGTGCCGCGGCCGCGTCTTGGTGCGCGGACGCGAGGCCTTGCCCGGGCGGACCCGGACATCGGATTCGTCGTAGCTGGCTGCGGAGCGGCCTTGGCGGCTCAGCGCGCCGCTCCCTCACCCGATAGCGCGGGGTCGAGCATCTGCTCCCACAAGGTGACGAAGGTCGGCAGCGTCTTGGCCGTGGTACCGATGTCCTCGATCTCCACGCCGGGCACCCGCAGACCGAGAATCGCGCCCGCGGTGGCCATCCGGTGATCGGCGTAGGAGTGCCACTGCCCGCCGTGCAGCGGGGCGGGCACGATCTCGAGGCCGTCCTCGGTCTCGGTGACATTGCCGCCGAGCCGGTTGATCTCGGTCGACAGGGCCGCGAGCCGGTCGGTCTCGTGGCCGCGCAGGTGCGCGATGCCGCGCAGGTACGAGGGCGAGTCGGCCAGGGCGGCCAGCGCCGCGACGGTGGGGGTGAGTTCGCCGACGTCGTGCAGGTCGATATCGATGCCGGCCAGGCGACCGGGGCCGCGCACGGTGAGCACGCCGTCGAAGATGCGCGCCTCGGCGCCCATCCGGACCAGGATCTCGCGGATCACGTCACCGGGCTGGGTGGTGCCGCGCGGCCACATCGGGACGCTCACCTCGCCGCCGGTGACCGCGGCCGCGGCCAGGAACGGGGTGGCGTTGGACAGATCGGGCTCGATCTCCCAGTCCACCGCGCGGATCGGGCCCGGCTCCACGGTCCAGGTCTGCGCGCTGCGCGAATCGGTCGGGGTGTGCACGGTCACGTCGGCGCGGCGCAGCATCTCCACCGTCATCTCGATGTGCGGCATGGACGGCAGCTGCTTGCCGTCGTGGTGGACGGTGATGCCCTCGTCGAACCGGGCCGCCGAGAGCAGCAGGCCGGAGACGAACTGCGAGGAACCCGACGCGTCGATGGTGACCGCGCCGCCGCGCAGGCTGCCGGTGCCGTGGACGACGAACGGCAGCGCGTCGCCGTCGACATCGAGGCCGAGCTTGCGCAGCGCGTCGAGGATGGTGGTCAGCGGGCGGGACTTGGCCTGCTCGTCGCCGAAGAAGGCCACGTCGCCGGTCGCCAGCGCGGCGGCGGGCGGCAGGAAGCGCATGATGGTGCCGGCCAGGCCGCAGTCGACGGCGGCGCTGCGCAGCGGCGCCGGGGTGACCTCGAGCGTCTCGGCGTCACCGAGGATCTCGGTGCCCAGGCTCTGCAGTGCCTTGATCATCAGGTCGGTGTCGCGGCTGCGCAGCGCACCCGTGAGGGTGGACGGCCCATCGGCCAGTGCGGCCAGGATGAGCGCGCGATTGGTGATGGATTTCGAACCGGGCAGGGTCACGGTCGCGTGGACGGGGACCTCGATATGGGGCGCTGGCCAGAAACTCACCCGCCCATCTTCGCGCATGTGCGGTCCGGACACACGGGTGGTGTGGAATTCGGTGTGGTCGCGTCGCCGTCGCGTGTCGGACTCCGGTGAGACGATGGCCGTATGTGCGGACGATATGCGACGACCACGAATCCGGGTCGGCTGGCGGCCGAACTCGACGCGATCGACGAGACCGACCTCGACGCGGACCAGCAGGAATCGACGGTCAGCTACAACGTGGCCCCGACCAGCCAGGTGCTCACCGTGGTCGAACGCCACGAGCACGACGCCCCCGAGGACGACCCGAAGCTGCGGGTGCGGCGCATGCGCTGGGGCCTGATCCCGTCCTGGACCAAGGCGGGCGAGCCCGGCAAGCCGGCCAAGGGCAAGCCGCTGTTCAACGCCCGCGCCGACAAGGCGGTCACCGCGCCGTCGTTCCGCGAGGCCGCCAAGCACAAGCGCTGCCTGGTGCCGATGGACGGCTGGTACGAGTGGCTGGTCGAATCGGACCCGGCCGCGCAGGGCAAGGCCGTCAAGCGGCCGTATTACATGGCGCACGCGGACGGGTCACGGCTGTACATGGCCGGCCTGTGGTCGGTGTGGCGTGATCGGGAGGTGCCCGACGCCGCTCCGCTGCTGTCGTGCACGATCCTGACCACCGACGCGATCGGCGACCTGGCGAAGATTCATGACCGGATGCCGCTGCCGATGCCGCGCGAGCACTGGGACGCCTGGCTCGACCCCGACCATCCCGCGCCCGCCGAGCTGCTCGCCGGCGCTTCGCCCGCCGAGGTGTCGGCGATCGTGGCGCGGCCGGTGTCGACCCTGGTCAACAGCGTGCGCAACAACGGACCGGAGTTGCTCGCCCCCGCCGACCCGGTCGTCGGCGAAGCCGGACTGTTCTAGCCGGTCACCCGAAACGAACGGGCCGGATCAGCGCGCTGATCCGGCCCGTTCGTTTCGGGTGACCGGCTAGAACAGTCCGGCTTCGCCGACGACCGGGTCGGCGGGGGCGAGCAACTCCGGTCCGTTGTTGCGCACGCTGTTGACCAGGGTCGACACCGGCNCGTCGGTGGCGATGTTCAAGCCACACTTCAGGATTCCGGTGGCCAGATCGATCAGCTCGCTGGCGACCCCGCCGCCGAGTTTCTCCGCCTTCTCGGCCTTTTCGTCCTTCTCGGGCGCGGCTTGTGGCGAGTTCTTGGAGGTGCCGGGACCGTTGAGCGGGTAGTCGCTCGGATCGGTCGGCGCGGTCGGGGCGACCGGCGGGATCGCGGTGACGGGCGGGGCGAAGGCGACAGCGCCGAAGGTCAGGACAAGAGCACCGGACAGGGTGGCGATCGTCGAACGAGCGGACATTTCTCGCATCACATCCTCGGGTCGAATCGGTCGTACCGGGCGCGGACTGCGTCGCAGTGAATTCGGAACCAGACCCCGATCGGATGGCTGTGCGCTGCTCAGGCCGTGATCGGGGCCGTGACGGCCGCCGCCGCGCGGACCAGATCGGCCGGCGCCAGCTCGATCTCCAGGCCCCGTTTGCCCGCGCTGCACAGCACCCGGTCCCAGTCCAGGGCCGAGGCGTCGACGACGGTCGGCAGCTTCTTGCGCTGGCCCAGCGGGGAGACGCCGCCCAGGACGTAGCCGGTGGTGCGCTCGGCCTTGGTCTTGTCGGCCATGCTCGCCTTCGGCGCGCCCAGCGCCGCGGCGGCCGCCTTCAGCGACAGCTTGGCGGGCACCGGCAGCACCGCGACGGCCAGCGCCCCGGTGGACAGCTCGATCACCAGCGTCTTGAAGATCTGCGCGGCCTCGACACCCAGTTCCGTGCCGAGCGCGTCGACCGCCTCGTCACCGAAGGACTCCGCCCGTGGATCGTGCGCGTAGGCGTGCACCCGGTGGGCGATGCCCGCACCGGTGAGAATCTTGATCGCGGGAGTCGACGCGGCTGCCATGAGCGTCACCCTAATCACGCGGGTGCCCCGCTCGGCAACCACATTTCCGTCCGTCCGGGAACACCGATGCGGGGGTGCATGTTGCACCCAAGTGACAAGCCCACCCGCCGCCGAACTCGCGAAGGAGAGATAGTGACACTGCTGCTCGAGGAGCGTCCCGTCTCGCCGCAGGGTGCGCGATTGCCCTTCGATTCCGTGGTGCCGGTAGATTCGGCTACTACGGCGATCGAAGGGATTGGTGTGACGAGCGACGACGACGTGGTGCCTGCGGAGGCGTCCGGCTCAGAAGTCGACGAAGCCGAGCTGGCTGCGCGGTTCGAGCGCGATGCGCTCCCGATGCTGGACCAGCTCTACGGCGCCGCCCTGCGCATGACCAGGAACCCGGCCGACGCCGAGGATCTGGTGCAGGAGACGTATGTGAAGGCGTTCCAGGGGTTCAAGTCCTTCAAGGAGGGCACGAATCTGCGGGCCTGGCTGTACCGCATCCTGACCAACACCTACATCAACTCCTATCGCAAGAAGCAGCGCCAGCCCGCGCAGTACCCGACCGACGAGATCACCGACTGGCAGCTCGCGGCTACCGCCGAGCACTCCTCGACGGGCCTGCGCTCGGCCGAGGTGGAGGCGCTCGACGCGCTGCCCGACGACGAGATCAAGGCCGCGCTGCAGCAGCTGCCGGAGGAGTTCCGGATGGCGGTGTATTACGCCGACGTCGAGGGCTTCCCGTATAAGGAAATCGCCGACATCATGGGTACCCCGATCGGTACCGTGATGTCCCGGCTGCACCGCGGCCGCAAGCAACTCAAGGGTTTGCTCGCCGATGTGGCGCGCGAACGTGGATTCGACCGTGGGGAACGCCAGGAGGTAACGAAGTGAGCGACCCCGACATGGAGATGGACTGCACTGCCGTACTCGCGGACGTGTGGCTCATGCTCGACGGCGAATGCGATCAGGCCACCCGGGACCGGCTCCAGGAGCACATGGACCATTGCAGTCCGTGCATCGAGGCCTACGGCATCGAGGAGAAGATCAAGGGCCTGCTCAGCCGCAAGTGCGGGGGTGAGCACGCGCCGGAGGGCCTGCGCGACCGGCTGAAGCTGGAGATCCACCGGTCGATCACGGTCACCAGGATCGAGACCACCGAGGGCTGAGCGCCCTGGTCAGGACACAGAAAAGGGGCACCCGACGGGTGCCCCTTTTCCGTACTCCGAGCGCAGCTCAGGAGTTGGGCCGCTTGCCGTGGTTGGCTGCGTTGCCCTTGCGGCTGCGCTTCTTACGTCCACGCTTACCCATAGGTTGCTCCCTTCTCTGGGTCCTCCCCGCCGGAGCGCGGAGCACGATCTGATCGAGAGCCATTGTTTCATGTGTGATTGGCTGTAGCTTCGGCGGATACGGCCATCGCGCATCGCGGTGGCCGAACGACTAGTGAACGGGGTGCCATGCCTGAAGAAGTGCGCGCGGAGATGGTCTCGACCGTGCTCGCTGTCGAGGTCGCGGTGGGCGAGCACGTGCGGGTCGACCAGACCCTGGTGCTGCTCGAATCCATGAAGATGGAGATCCCGGTGCTCACCGAGGTCGAGGGTGACGTCACCTCGATCGATGTGGCGCCCGGACAGGTCCTCCAGGCGGGCGACCTGATCGCCACCATCGCCTGACCCGCACCAGGAAGCGAAGCGTAGATCCACCGTGGCAACTCTGAGCGAGCTCCTGGCCGAGCACACCGACCTCCCCGGCACCGCCGTGGACCATCTGCAGCGGGTGGTGGGTGACTGGCAGTTGCTCGCCGACCTCTCGTTCTCGGATCTGCTGCTGTGGGTCGGCGCCGGGCCCGTCGCCGAGGGTGCCGACGTCGTGTGCGTCGCCCAGATCCGCCCGACGACCGCGCCGACGGTCCACCTGGACGACAAGGTGAGCACCACGGCCTCGCGCACCGACTTCCCGCAGGTCTTCGACGCCCTGCTGACCGGGGAGACGGCGCGGACCGACACCGAGGTCGAGGTCAGTGAGGTCTATCACCCGAGCCCGGTGCACGCGGTCCGTGAGGCCATCCCGGTGCGCTGCGGTGACGATGTGATCGCGGTGCTCAGTCGCGACTCCGACCTGGCGCGTTCCCGGGTGCGCAGCACCCTCGAGACGGCCTACGTCTCCTGTGCCGACGACCTGTGCCAGATGATCGCCGACGGCAGCTTCCCGACGCCGGAGGATCGCGCGGCGACCCACTCGAGCCCGCGGGCCGGCGACGGTTTCATCCGGCTCGACACCGAGGGCATCGTCGTCTACGCCAGCCCGAACGCGCTCTCGGCCTACCACCGGATGGGCATGCAGGCCGATCTGGTCGGCCAGGATCTCGCGGTGACCACCCGCTCGCTGATCACCGACCCGTTCGACGCGCAGGAAGTGGTGGCCGACATCCAGGCCGCGCTGGCCGGGCGCACCGGCCGCCGGATGGAGGTCGAGGCGCGTGGGGCGACGGTGTTGCTGCGCACCTTGGTGCTGCGGCCGGGCGGCGAACTGGCCGGGCCCGCTGTGCTCGTGCGCGACGTCACCGAGGTGAAGCGGCGTGACCGCGCGCTGCTCAGCAAGGACGCGACCATCCGCGAGATCCACCACCGGGTGAAGAACAATCTGCAGACCGTGGCCGCGCTGCTGCGGCTGCAGGCGCGCCGCACCGAGAATCCGGAAGCCCAAGTGGCGCTGACGGAGTCGGTGCGCCGGGTGACCAGCATCGCCTCGGTGCACGAGATGCTGTCGATGTCGGTGGACGAAGAGGTCGACCTCGACGAGGTCGTCGACCGGCTGCTGCCGATCATGGCGGACGTGGCCACGGTGCACACCGCGCGGATCAAGGTCCGCCGGGCGGGCTCGCTCGGGGTGTTCTCCGCCGAGCGCGCGACCCCGCTGGTCATGGTGCTGACCGAATTGGTGCAGAACGCGATCGAGCACGCCTTCGACGCGGGGCAGAACGGTACCGTGACGATTCGGTCGGAACGGTCGGCCCGCTGGCTCGATGTGATCATCAGCGACGACGGCCGTGGGCTGCCCGCGGGGTTCAGTCTGGAGGGGTCCGACCGCCTCGGCCTGCAGATCGTGCGGACCCTGGTGACCTCCGAACTCGGCGGTTCGATCGGTCTGCATCCCGGTGCCGATGTGGGCACCGATGCGGTGTTGCGGGTCCCGCTGGGCCGCCGCTCCGGACGCTGAGAAATCCGAAAACCGCTGGAGGGCAACAATAAACCCGGCACCGCGAGGTGCCGGGTTCTCAACATGCGTTACCGGGCCGGGCTGAATGGCCCGGCAACGCCTCCTTCGTCGACTAGACGGAGGTACGCGTACGGGTGCGCGCGTTGCGCCGCTTGAGCGCGCGACGCTCGTCTTCGCTCATTCCACCCCACACGCCGGCATCCTGTCCGGACTTCAGGGCCCACGACAGGCAATCGGCAGTGACGGGGCAGCGGGCGCAGACCAGCTTGGCATCGGCAATCTGCGCGAGCGCAGGACCACTGTTACCCACCGGGAAGAACAGCTCGGGGTCCTCGTCGCGACAGATGGCCTTGTGGCGCCAGTCCATTCCTCTGCTCCTTTGCGCGGGCGCCACAAAGGGCACCTCTGGTTAGTGGATCGTTCACTTGTGCGACTCGAATGTTTCCGCACGGTTGCTTGTGAATGCTTTCACGAACACCGTAGATGTCAATAGGTGTCCGGCGCACCGTGGGGGAGATCACGCTCTCAGGGCCCCGCAGGGGGAACCCGCCCGGTCCTTTGTACTCGCGTCTCCTGGTTTTCGCAGCGCAACCGGGAGATTTTTCCGCGTGTCCGGAGTTCAGGACGGCTTGGGAGCCACCACATCGAGGATGCCGGGCACCGATGTGAAATGCACCATCTTGCGTTTTCCGATGAAGTCGCCATCGATTTGCAGGCCGATCTCGTCGGGCGTCTCGATGTGCACCGACGGCACATCGTCCACCCGGAAAAGGCTGTCCGACTTGGGGTTTCCATTCTCGGCCAGCAACTGCCTGGCAAGCAGCAGGGTGCGGGTCACGCTCATCGAACGGACCGCGAACACGCCCAGTCCGGATTCGAAGGTCGTCCCCGGATTCGTGCGAATCGGACGGTCCTCGAGATAGGTCCACGGACTCGAATTCGTGACGAAGGCGTAATACACCTCATCGATCGGATCGTGTCCCGGGACCTCGACGGTGACGCGCGGATCCTCGCGCCGAGCGCGGAAGAACTGGCGCACGGTGGTCCGCAGATAGCGCGCGGGCGTGGCCTTGCGGCCCTTCGCCCTGGCGACGTCGATCGCCTCGCACACATCGGCGTCCAGACCTACGCCCGCGCTGAAGGTGAACCACCGATCGTCGGCCAGCCCGAGCCCGATCCGGCGGTCGGCGTCGCGGGCGAGCAGATCGATGAGCTGGTTGGTTGCTGTGACCGGATCGGGGGAGATGCCGAGGGCGCGGGCGAAGACGTTGGCCGAGCCGCCGGGGATGATGCCGAGCCGCGGTCGCCAGACCTGATCGTCGCCCACCTGGGGCACCGGCAGGAAGCCGTTGATGGTCTCGTTGACCGTCCCATCGCCACCGTGGACGACGATCAGGTCCATCTCCTGCGTGGATGCCCACTGGGCGAGTTCGGCCGCGTGGCCGCGATGCTGGGTGTGCGCAACGGTCAGCTGCGTCCGGCTCTCCAGGGCATGGGCGAGCAGATCCCGGGTCGCCGGGGTGGTCGAGGTGGCATTCGGGTTGACGATGAGCAGCGTCCGCACGATGTCGAGCGTAATGGGAGACCGTGAACACCCGGCGCGCGCCGGGCTGCCACGACAGCTCGTCGTAGGCTGGGGCACGTGGCGGAGCACGACGTGACAGACGGTGGCGAACAGCGCGACGACGAACCGGTGCCGACCGGCATCCCGAGCTCGATCCGGGTCGCGGGCGCGCTGGTGACGCTGGAAGGCCTGGCCGGTGTCGGGACCGCGGTCGTGCTGGTGGTGCGCGCGTTGACCGGCCACGACCAGTCGGTGGCCAGCGGCATCGGCACCGCGATGTGGTTCGGAGTGCTCTTCGGCGGCGTGCTCGCCGCCGGCATCGCCCTGCTGCGCGGCAAGCGCTGGGGCCGCGCGATCGCGGTCATCGCCCAGGTGCTGTTGCTGCCGGTGGCGTGGTCGCTGTTGACCGACTCGCACCAGCCGCTGTGGGGCAGCCTGCTGGCGATCATCGCGCTCGGCGGGCTGGCGGCGCTGTTCGCGCCGGCGTCGAGCCGGTTCATGGCGCAGGACTACGGCGAACTGCCCGATACCGAGCACAAGGGCGCGTAGTCAGGCCGTCGCCGCGCGCAGCGCCGCCCGGCACAGGTGGTCGGCGCGGCGGGTGGTCTCGGGTTGCCGGAAGCCCCGGGTGAGGGCGAGCACCTGCGCGCAGGCGGTGTCGAGGTCGATGAGGTGGCCGACCGAGACGAACAGCGGCTTCACCTCGTCGCGGGTGCGCAGCGCGCGCCCCACCACCTCGCCGTCGATGGTGACGTCGGTGGCGTCGCCGCGGCGCGGACCGGGCTCGGCGTAATCGCCCCAGACCGATTTGGCGACACCGATGGTCGGAATTCCGGCCAGCAACCCGACGTGGCAGGCCAGTCCGAAGCGGCGCGGATGCGCGCGGCCCTGGGCATCGCAGACGAGCAGATCCGGTGTGCCGGTGAGCTTTTCCAACGCCGCGACGGTGGCCGGGAGTTCCCGGAAAGCGAGCAGTCCCGGCACATAGGGAAAGGTCGAAATTCCGTGTGCCACTGCCGATTCCACCGGCTCCAGGGTGGCGATATCGAGAATTACCGCCGCCGTCGCGACGGTGCCGTCCGCGGCGTAGGCCGAATCAATTCCCGCCGCCGTCGAGAATTGCGGCGGCGCCGGATTCTCCGCGCGCACGAGCGGGCGCAGTTCGTCCTGGAGCGCGATCGCCTCGGCGGGCGTGCGCGGCCACTCGCGCGGCGCGTCGATCCGCACGGATCAGCCCGCGGTCGCGGCCAGCGCCGACAATTCGTCGCCCGCGAGCCGGTAGCCGATCCACTCGTCCTGCGGTGCGGCGCCGAGGGATTCGTAGAACGCGATCGACGGCGTGTTCCAGGTGAGCACCGACCATGACACCCGGCTGTAGCCGTGCGCGACCGCCTCGGCCGCCAGCGCCGCGACCAGCGCGCGACCGAGCCCCGTGCCGCGGGCCGCCGGCCGCACGTACAGATCCTCCAGGTAGATGCCGTGCACCCCGTCCCAGGTGGAGTAGTTCAGGAACCAGATCGCGCACCCCACCACGACCCCGTCGTGCTCGGCCACATGAGCGAATAGCGCGGGCGCCGCCCCGAACAGCGCCGCGTCCAGTTGCTCGACGGTGAGCGTGCACTCCGCGGGCGCCTTCTCGTACTCGGCCAGCTCGTGCACCAGCTCCACCAGCACAGGCACATCGGCGGGCGTGGCGCGGCGGACCAGAGCGCTCATCGGGCGGCTCCTTCGATCGGTTCGGTGCGGGTGGTGAGGTTGTGGCCCCAGACGGTGTGGGCGTCGTGGTCGTAGCCGAGTTCGGTGATCGCGCCGGTGGACATGGCGAAGCGGCGGCCCTCGGTGACGGCGAATTCGGCCCAGCGGGCGATCAGGACGCGGGAGAAGTGGCCGTGGCCGACCAGTACGACATCGCGGTCGGCCAGGATCGGTTCGACCCGGGCCAGGATCCGGTCGGCCCGGGCGCCCACCTGCTCGGCGTTCTCGCCGCCGGGGACGGGGGCGGTCCATACCGTCCAGCCGGGCACGGTCTCGCGGATCTGGACGGTGGTCAGGCCCTCGTAGTCGCCGTAGTCCCACTCGGCGAGGTCGTCGTCGATCGCGGCGTGGGTCAGCCCGGCCAGTTCGGCGGTCTGCCTGGCGCGCAGGCGGGGGCTGGTGAAGACCAGCGGATCGCGCAGGTCGAGCGATTTCAGCACCAGTCCGGCCGAGCGCGCCTGGGCTTCACCGAGCGGGGTCAGCGGCAGATCGGTGTGGCTGGTGTGCCGTCGCTGACTGGACCAGGTGGTTTCACCGTGGCGCAGCAGGACCAACCGGGCGTCGGGAGTGGACATGGGTCCATCATGGCAGGCGCCGTCGCGGCGGCATCCTCAGCCGAGGGCGTAGAGCTGGCCGCCGCGGCGTTCGAAGACCGTCGTGCCAAGGACCGCGGTGGAGATGGTGTCGCCCTGGTAGTCGGTGCGTTGCAGCGGGATCCGGGCGACGGTCTCGCCGTTGGCGGTGTCCACCGCGATCAGCCCGTCGGCCACCGGCACCAGCAGTCTGCCCGCCATCAGCGCGGGCGTGCCGAGCGCGTCGCGGACCGTCCAGACCGGCTGTAAGGTGTTCGCGCTCAACGCGATCAGGCTGTCGCCGGTGAAGACGTAGATCGCCGAACCGAGCCGGGTCACGGTGGTCGTGCGCGGGTTCCACGGCGCGGCCAGCTGATGCACCGCGATCTCGTTGCCGGTGCCGTCGTGCACGGCGATCCGGGCGGGCAGGCCGAGACCGGTCGCCGTCGCCGGGGTGGCCGGGTAGTAGACGGCGGTCTTGTTGTCCGACACCGCGAGCACGCGCAGTTCGGGGGAGTCCGCGCCGGGCGCGGTGAGCACCCGCGAGCCGTACTCCTCGGGGTTGGTCGATTCCTTCGGCGCCGGGTTGAGGACGGTCAGCCGGGCGGTCATGTCGGCGGGGCAGCGCTCCAGCACCGACAGCCGCGCGGAACTCGACGCGGCGGAGGTCAGCGCGCACCCGCTGCGCGGCTGGGTGTTCGGGTTCACCGGGGCGTCTACGTAGCCGAATTCGAGGGTGCGTACCAGGTCCGACCGCCACATCTCCAGCCGGTCGGGGCCGAGAGCGAGCAGATAGGTGCCGTCGCCGGTGACCCGGATGTCGTCGTCCATGTAGCTGCTGCGCGCGACCTTGCGCGCGCCGGTGTCGGACTCGAGCATCGCGGTCTGGCTGCAGCCGCGCTGATCGCGGTAGGTGGCGATGACGGTGCCGAACTGGGATTCCACCGCGCACAGCGGCATGTCGCGGCGATACCACCACAGCTGCTCGCCGGTGACCGGGTCGCGGCCGCTCACGGTGCCGTCGTCGCCGGTCACCACCACATTGCCGGAGGTCAGGGCTCGGCGGCCGGCGGTATCGGCCGCGTGCCACACCTCGCCGAGCGTCGCGGGTAGTTGCGTCGCCGCGGTCACCGTCGGCGCGGGCGAGGCCGCGGTGACCGAATCGGTCCCGGTGGCGTCGGCTCGCGCCCACACCACGATCGCCGCCACCACAAGGATGACGGCGATCGCCGCTGCGGCAAAGATATCGGCGCGCGTCCGCCGCTCGGGTGCGAGCACACAGGCGAGTGTATTTGGCGCGCCGTGGCACCCGGACCCGCGGCCCCTGGTGGCCCGCCCGCGCGCGCGGCGCTGTCGTC